>NZ_JANHGP010000015.1:0-22992 GCF_024494585.1 Acinetobacter sp. 5862 | reverse complement strand
TTCTATGACTTTTTCTTTAAAATCTGTTGAATATCCCATAAAGCCTAGTGTGATATATTTTTTAGAATTTAGCTATAGTGTTTGATTTATATTTTTAATTTTGGTTTTAAATAGATGGTTTAGGCTACGAGAAATTTAAAAAAGAACTTGCTTCCTCCGTAAGCCTTTCCTCACTTAGACCTGATAACCTTAATACACGCCACCGATGGTTATTTTGATGTTCAAGTTGTAGTTTGATCAGTGCTCTACTAATACGCCGAATTTGATAGAAACCAATACTTTCATTATATTTTCTTAGAAATAGCTCTGTTAATGGTAATAGAGAAAGGTTTTTTTCAATAGTTGAGCTATGCAAGATTTGTTTCATCCACCATTTTGCTGAACGTCTAGGACTATCTAGATCCCAGAGTAAATCATTGTTAAGTTTAATCAACTGTTTTACGAAACCTAGATCACGGCTATGCCAATCCACTTTAGTACCTTGAGGAATGTATTTTTGATGAAAAACCTGATTGGTGTCTAATAACCAATTCTTGTCATTACGGTATAACCAGGCATATAAAGCAGCATTTAAAAGTCGGGCAGGCTTTACACCATTTTGTCTGATCAAATTCAGCCAATTTTCTCTGTTTTTTATGGTGAGATCAGTAATATGATTGTTATGAACATCTATATGATTATTTTGATTTATTTTACGGAAAGAGCGGACTTGTTGGAGAATTTCAGCAAAAGACCATTCTCTATTGATTAAAGCCTCAATCGTAACGATATGCTCCAGATAACTAAAGCTTTTTCGATGTTTTCTGAAAATGTTATGTAACCAAGATGTTTCGGAAGTTAAATCGGCTAAACAATACTGCTCTAAAAATTTCTTTGACCAACGGATAGTTATTCTTTCTAGAATACATTCATGAAAAATCTGTCGTTGTCCCCGACTACAATCATTTTGCCGAGCCAATTCATAATAAAACATGGTCCATTGTTCATAACTGGGTGACTCAGAGGGAGGCAAGGTCAATAACTCTAACAATTTTGAGGTAATAAAAATATCGTCAGAACTGGCAATGGCTTGTTCTATTTTAGGACATGATTGATGAGATGGAACTAAAAAATCATGCCGATGTAATGATCTTAAATCTAGATCTGAGTCAATCAATTGACCATGCTGGGGACAGCAAGCTCCCTGTATTTGCCATAAGCGAAACCAATAATATTCGCCATATTTCTCTAATTGTTCTGCTAAACATTGTGGGCAATAACGTAATTTATGAATAGGTGGGATACGTGAGGCATTAACGCCTAAAGCCAGATGAATTGAACCTTGAGAAATATCGGCCATCCATTTTAAACATTGTTGTCGTCTTTTCTCAGGGACAAAGAGGGCATAGATCGGAAACAACGTATGCTGATAGGCGATATCTTCAACAGTAAACTGATGATTCGAAAACTGATGCATAATAGCATTTAGGTGACAAGGTAAATCTACAGTTGCAATCACCTTACGGTTTTCAAAGACTTCATCCAGTAATTGTTTGGGACTGTCCAAAGCCAAACGAGTCCCTGCCCGAGCCACAGTACTGTAAATCAGCTCGTGTTGGTAAGGCATGGGAAAGTTTAACATGGCTAACTGACCTGTTTGAGCCAGTGATCAATATCAAAAACTATATTGGTTTGAGCTTTTAAATGTTCATAAAAGCTATGTTCACTTTCTTTTTGTGAGAATTGAAAACGTAAGTCTGCCGTATCTAAGGTTTGCCATTGATCAGGCTTGGTGCTTTTACCTTGTGATAATTTTGGTTTTGATGACGATGAGCTAGATTCTTGCGTAACATCCTGATTTAACCAACGCATAATAATAGGGAGTAGCTCAGTTAATTTTCGATCGGGATGTTCTTTAAATGCCCTTTTAACAAGGAGAATTAAAAGCTGGGAATCATAACCAAGCTCAAGCAATAAATTATGCAGGCGTATGGATTCAGCATGACCCCGATATTCTGCCAGTTGGTCATTTTGATCTAGGCTACTTTCTTCAATTCGGGAGATCAGTTTTAATAATTGTCGATCTACTTCAGGTGTAATCAAGTCGGAATATTCTGCAATTCGTCTTGCATCACCAGAGCGTAAGACATCTATAATTTTATGAATCGGTTTAAAATCTTCCTGAAATGTGGTTTTAAGCAGTTTAACCGTAATGCGTTCCAAACCTGATTCAATCGCTCGTATCTGTGCCAGAACGAACAGTTTGACCACAATGTCCAGAATACCCTGACTAAGATCAAACCAGCATTGGCGTAATTCTTCAGATAATATAGGGTCCGATTTTCTCAACCATTGATACTTCCAGAGTGAGTCAGTAAATGTCATCCATTCGGATTTTCTAACTTTTCCATCTGGTGTAGTGATTGCAGGCTCATTTTTCATTGGTTCCCAATGAATTGAACCAAAACCTACCGCTCTACGTGATGAACGGAGATCCTGCTCAAAGATTTGAATTGCTTTAGGTGTCCCGACCATGATGATGGGTAGACTGTAAATATTGACTAATGTGACAAAGAAATTGAGCATCTCATCCGAATTTTTGGAGCGATTTGCCAGTAAATGTTGAATTTCATCAATGACTAATAAGCCAATGGCATGAAGATGGGCAATATGTCCCATAAGCTGTAACAGCTTTTGTTCATTATGGCGTTTCTGCGTATATTGTTTTTCGTAATTTGTTCCTAATGCACGATCTACAGCACTAAAGAAATTTAAATATAAAGACTTAAGTGAGCCATTATAAGGGCAGTCGATTTTTAAATAGACAAGTTGGGTAAAGTTATGCTCAGGGTGGTAAATCTTTTGTTTGTAATTTCTTAAAATTCTGTTCAGGGTTGTGGTTTTCCCACTGCCAGAAAAACCAATAAAGGTAAGGCTCTGTGCTGTAGAACGTACATCATTAGAGGGTGTTGGTTCAAAATTGTTGGATAAGGCGATTTGATGACTACGGTTTAGAATTCGATTGAAGTCGCCAGTCACAATATTCCTCCCCACATAGCCTTTCCTCAGCATGATGGAGATTTTCTGCTCTAATTCTAAGTGTCTGCGGATAGGATGAAAAAAGTTATTAAATAACTGTGAAATAATATGAGCACGAGTATTATTCGGTAACTGCCGATCAGATTGTTTGAATTCGATTGAACCTTTTATCGCTTGAATCGTGTCCTGTGCCTCAAAAATGGGTGGCAAAGCCTCGATAAATGGATTTCCCTGATAATCCGAAACTGGGCTAGGTGTATATACTGCATAATCATTTTGATTTGTCATAAACATATCCTAGAGTAGAGCTGGATGTATTAATCCTCATCATCTGAGTGATCAATATCTTCCAGCAAATCCTGATAAATACCAAAAGTAAGTTGGTAATCCTCATCATGTTCCAGCTTCTGTTTGGGCTTAGGCATCTGAATAATGTTATTTGTTGATTCAGATACTGTTTCAGTTGGTTGTTCAGGAGGTAGATTTTTCAGATGATCTGCTTTCCTCGCCAAACGTTCATGATTCTTTTCCCGTTGACGGTTTTCCCTAATGCCTGTAACACGTTGTTTTTTGCTTGATGCTGTCTTTGGTTTTTGAGCATTGGCCTGAGCAATAATGGATTCTATATGTTCTTCAAGAGCAGCTTTAGATTTATTGGTTTCCAGTTCTTGAATTGCTTGGGTTTGTTTCTGTTCATGTTGAACCTGCCAAACCTCCCAGAAACTACAACCCACAAATTCTCTTGATCTTGGTGCAAGTACAGCTTCCCAATAGTGTAGGCTATCTTCCTGAGAAAACACATAAATCATCTCAGCATTACTTGGGTCATAAGCGACTTGTAAAGTATCTGGTCTTGAGATTGATTTTTTACGGTGCATCCAGCCTTGTTGATGAATTTCCGCACAATAATAGAAAACACCAAAAACTTTAAGCCCAAGATCAGATAAAGTTGCTTTGGTTTTAGGAAGCAGTGCAACACGTAATGCCTTTTCGGAAACCTGTTTTAATTTGCCCACTCGGTGTTGTATACCCCAGTTCCAGAGATGAATCGGAACTAAAGGTAAATCCGTTGGTATATCAATATCACGATCATACTTTTTTAATTGGTGGGTCAGGTTGTAAGTGAGGATTGAACCAATAATAATCTGCTTAAAATCTTGAATTGTTAAAGTAGCATCTAGACGATAATCTGAGCCACCTCGTTTTTTTTCTTTAAAGGGTTGTACCACACCCTGAGCAAAAGGTTTAAATTTTGCCTGAGCAGTTCTGAAATAACGTTCTACAATAGGCTTTAAATCCCCACGATATGGCGCAGTATTTTCAATCCGAATTGAAAAACTATGTTCAAGTGCCTCAATCTGATGACCTAATAATTCTCCACGATCCGCTAAAATAGCATCAGGCAATCCAATACAAGGCCACTCTTCACTAGTAATTTCATAACCATATTGTTTGCATAACTCAACTTTATTGGTCATAGCGACTTGTAGAGCCTGCATTGCGGTTACATATGAAGCATTTTCAAAACCAATATAAAAACCGACTACCATTCTGCTAAATACGTCAACAACGAAGTAAATCGTTGGTCTTCCCACAATACAAGCACGATCAGAATCTGAAACAAGATAAATATCGGCAATCGTTGCATCAATCTCATAACGTGATCCTGGCCCTAAGACTTGGGTATTCACTGTTGAGTGAAGTGCCCGAATGTCCTTGTTATAGAGAATTGGATTGCTACGGGCAGTAAGTTGAGCAACTTTAGGAAACTCACGCTCATAAAAATGTTTAAACTGCCATATTGATGGAAGCTCACTATCTGGAACATCAGGAAATAATGAATGATACATCGTATAAAACTTACGATAGGCATAACCTAAAGAATGTTTATCCTTGGTTAACATGTATTTATTGATGTTGATTCTAAATAGTCGCTCAATATTTACATCAATAAGTGCCCCTATACCTGGCATAGATTTTCTGGGTCGTCCCAGCTTTTTATCTTTGGCAATTCGTTTACTACCTTTAGCACCAGAATTTTGATAACTCGGAATAAGTGCATTAGGTATTTGACCTCGTTGCCAATATCTGCGGGCAAGCCTGTAAATCGTCTGGTGAGTAGATTTCTGCTGCTCCAATATACGTTTAACAAGATCAAAGCGAATGGATGGATCAAAAAATTGATCATGTGTAATGAGAGGTCTAATTAACTCCATTCCTGTATCACGCTTTTGCTGCTGAATACTTCCCTCAATTACTTTCATCAATGCGATATTTGCGAAAGGATCTTCAATCAATTCCGCTTCATTTGCTTCTATAGATTGAATTAACTCATTCTTTTCGCTCAGAAAGGGGTTGGCACTTGAACTATCAATATCAATCCATATGATGTGATAAGGTGTCATTTTAAGGATACGAAAAGATTTATCTTGTAGTTTATAAACATCATTGATTCGAAACATGGCGAATGTCCTCCCACACTTCAATATCACCTAATGTAATTTCAGATAATTTGAGCTTTTTATAGTCTTTGGTTATATCAAAAATAAAATAACGTTGAGCAAGAAGCTCCCGAATTTCTGATAGCGATGAACCCAGTTCTAAATCATATGCCTGATCTACTTTTTTACTGAGTTCAATTAATGTGAGATGAGGATATTGAGCAAATTTCTGCATATAGTCATCGAGCTTTTCATAAACAGGAATGGTAGATTCCCTCATAGCAGGATAGAGCCATTTGATATTGTGAAGTACAGTTGCAGGAATATCTTTTTCTGTAAGAATGTACCAAGGTGTCTTTGTATTTTCCCAATATCTTCGTTCCAGCTCAAGTTTTTCAATGATTCTAATATCTTCCAAATCTGCTACATATTTTGTTTGTAGAGCAAAATTGGGTTGCTTAGAATCTTTACGATCTACATAAAAATCTGAACTCATAATTTGTAGGGCATTACGAACTCTAGGATGAGTAATTTGAGCTTGTTCTGCAATTTGAGTTGTGGCTTGAAGCGGTAAAGGAAACTGTTCCCGAATATCAGTAACTGATGGATTCCAGTCTAAAAGTAGAAAGGTTGCAAGTTCTAAATCAGACAATAAATGATGTGTACGTTTGGTTGTATGTCCATATACACGATGTGAGCGACCTTTTGAGCCAAAATCACGCACAGTTACCCAAGGTTTATAGTTCTTTAGGTAGCCTTGACCACGACCTTCTTTTATCCAATTGTCTTGTTGTTTTTCAGTCGCCATAGCAAATCGCCTGCTACTCTCATTAATTTAAGAATAGCAGGTGATTGTTATTTGAGCAATATGAGATGATACTTTATTACCTAAGATGAAACTATATTACTTAGGATGATACTTTATTACTCTCATACATAACCCTCCTTTTTTTATTTTGTAATTATTCGACTGTTACGCTCTTGGCAAGGTTACGTGGTTGGTCAACGTCGGTACCACGTAATACAGCAACATGATACGAGAGCAATTGCACAGGAATACTATATACAATTGGCGCTAACCATTCATTGACAGCTGGAACATGAACGACATGTTGGCGATCTTTACCATGAATACCACTGTTTTCATCAGCAAAAACAAATAATTCCCCACCACGAGCTTGAACTTCTTCCATATTCGATTTTAACTTATCGAGCATTTCATCTTGTGGAGCCAAGATCACGACAGGCATCTCATTGTCTACTAAAGCCAATGGACCATGCTTTAATTCGCCAGCCGCATATCCTTCAGCATGAATGTATGAAATTTCTTTCAGTTTCAATGCGCCTTCTAGTGCGATAGGGAAGTGTGTGCCACGTCCTAAGAACAAGCAGTGGTTCTTTTCAACGAACAGTGCTGATAGACGCAGAATCTCAGTATTGCCTTGTAAAGTATCTAAAATTACTTTCGGGCAATGCCATAGCGCTTCTGTAATTTCCTTCAATTGAGCATCTGCAAGACGTTGTTTAACTTGACCAATTTTTAAGATCAACAACATCAATGCTGCAAGCTGAGTGGTAAATGCCTTGGTTGAGGCAACACCGATTTCAGGACCTGCAAGCGTGAGTAAATGATGATCTGTTTCGCGAACCATTGATGAAGTGGCAACGTTACAAATGGTCATGGTACTAATGTCGATGTTCTGAGCTTGAGCACGTTTTTGTGTTTCGCGTAATGCAGCCAAGGTATCCGCAGTTTCTCCAGACTGAGAAATACAGATATACAGGGTATTTGCCACAATCACTGGCGTACGGTAGCGGAACTCACTGGCAATCTCAACCTGACAAGGTACACCAATCAACTGTTCAAACCAGTATTTTGCAATCATTCCTGCATGGTAGCTGGTACCGCAGGCAATGATTTGTACTTGCTGAATTTTGTCAAAATCCGCATTGGCATGTTGAAGAAAATCTTCACGCAAATTATTGCCATTTAATGCTTGTGAAATCGTTTGCTGAATCGCTTCTGGTTGCTCATAAATTTCTTTGAGCATGAAATGCTTATATTCGCCTTTTGATGCATTGCTGACGGTTGCATCCAGTTCTTTGATTGGACGTTCAACGCGTTCACCATCAACAAATACTTCAATGCTGTTACGGGTTAAGCGGGCAATATCGCCTTCTTCCAAATAAACGAAGCGATTAGTAACAGGTAATAAAGCCAATTGGTCTGAACTAATAAAGTTCTCGCCAATACCTACACCGATCACCAATGGTGAACCTTCGCGCACAGTGATCAATTCATCAGGGTGTGCGGTATGCACAATACCCAGCGCAAAAGCACCTTTTAGGCGAGGAATAACTTTTTGTACAGCTTCAAGTAAGCTATCAGTTTGCTTTAAAGCATCGTTGACAAGATGAGCAACAACTTCAGTATCTGTTTGTGAGGTAAAGATATAACCTAGCGCTTGTAATTCATCTTTAAGCTCTTGGTAGTTTTCAATAATACCGTTATGTACAACAGCGACATCACCTGAAACATGTGGATGAGCATTATTTTCAGTCGGTTTACCATGGGTTGCCCAACGGGTATGGGCAATACCTACATTACCAGTCAAATGCTGTTCAGATACGGCTTCAGCTAAATTTGCAACTTTACCTACACGACGTTCGCGTAAGATTTGTTGATTATTCAATAATGCTAAACCCGCAGAGTCATAACCGCGATATTCCAGACGTTTTAATCCTTCAATCAGAATATCAGTTACACATCGTTCAGCAACGCCACCAACAATACCACACATAATTTTATCCTCTTATTTTTTCAGCTTTTGGGGGCGCTGATAATTTGCTTTTTCAAACTGTTTTGATCGTTCGACAGCTAAACTATGCTCTGCCACATCTCGAGTTAAAGTTGAGCCTGCACCTGTGGTTGCACCTTGAGCAATTTTAATTGGTGCAACCAATGAGTTATTGGTACCAATAAATACATTGTCTTCAATCACAGTACGATGTTTATTTGCGCCATCATAATTACAAGTGATGGTCCCTGCACCAATATTACAATCAGCACCTATATCTGCATCACCTAGATAAGTAAAGTGATTGGCTTTAGAGCCTACACCAATATTAGAATTTTTAACTTCGACGAAGTTGCCAATATGCACATCATTCGCAAGATTTGCGCCTGGACGAAGACGGGCGAAAGGACCGATTTGAGTGTTTTCTCCAACAATCGCATTCTCAAAAATGCTATAGGCTTGAACTTTAGTGCCTGCCGCAATACGAGTATTTTTTAAAATACAGCCTGCGCCAAGTTGAACGTTGTCACCTAATTCGCAATCACCTTCAATAATGACATTGATATCAATTTGTACATCTTGACCACATTTCACAGTTCCACGTAGGTCAAAACGATTTGGATCAATTAAATGTACGCCTTGTTGCATCAATTCTTTTGCTTGTTGTTGCTGAAATTGACGTTCCAAAGTTGCAAGTTGTAGGCGGTCATTCACACCTTCAACTTCAAATTCAAGCTCAGGTTGAATTGAAGCAATTTCTAAGCCATCCGCAACAGCCATTGCCACGATATCCGTGAGGTAATATTCACCTTGAACATTGTTATTAGACAGTTTTGGTAGCCATTGATGCAATTTGGCATTACTTACGCAATAAATGCCCGTGTTGATTTCCTGAATTTGACGCTGTTCGTCATTGGCATCTTTATGTTCAACAATGGCTTGAATTTTGCCTGCTTGACGAACGATACGACCATAACCTGTTGGGTTTTCAACATTTAAAGTGATCATGCCAATACCAGATTGGCTAGAAGCTTCAAGCAACTGCTCAAGCGTGCTTTGACGAACGAGTGGAACATCCCCATATAAAATCAAAGAAATACCATCTTGAGGTAATACAGGGAGAGTCATTTGAACAGCATGACCTGTTCCTAACTGTTCTGCTTGTTCAACCCACTCTATTTGTTCAGCAGCAAAGCTTTGCTTAACGAGTTCACCACCATGACCATAAATCGTAATAATATTTTGGGCATGTAATTTTTTCGCCGTTTGAATGACGTGACCGAGGAGGGGGCGGCCTGCAAGTGGTTGTAATACTTTTGGTAGTTGTGAACGCATTCGCGTTCCTTTCCCCGCTGCAAGAATAATAACAGTTGTTGACATAACTAACTCTAATTCAATGGCTTAAGTCAAAAAATAAAAAAGAATAATAAAAATACAGAGTGCTGCCCAAAGACCTGCGATGATGTCATCAAGCATAATCCCTAGACCACCAGTAACTTTTTGGTCTGCCCAACTAATCGGAAATGGTTTCCAGATGTCAAATATACGGAAAAAAATAAAACCGACAATGACCCATAACCAATTTAATTGCTGTAGATAGAGCAAGGGTAGGAGCGTAATAGATTGTCCTGCAAATTCATCCCACACAATTCGACCATCATCGTGTACATGAATGACTTTCGCTGTTTGCCCACAGATGTATATGCCCACCAAAGACATGATAAGAATTGCTAAAACACTCAAATTAAAACCGAGATATAACCATAATGGTGTAAATAACAATGCAAATGCAGAACCAAATGTTCCCGGTGCTTTAGGACTGAGACCAGAACCAAATCCAACCCCGCAGAAAACGATGCAGCGATCGAACCAAGTCATCTGTTTGAAGTGAATGGGAGGCTTATGCAAAATGTTGGTATCCATGAATTTGTAGTGGGTAATTTTTACCCATATACTCAAATAACAATCCAGTTTGTTGGGTAATTTTGCCAATTATTGTAAGCGGAACATCTAATTGTTGTCGCGACAGTTTTTCAAAATTTTGCGGTGATATTGTAAAACATAATTCGTAATCATCACCACCTGCAAGCGCATAATGCCAAGCTTGTCTCAAATCTAATTCTTTTAGTGACTGATCTATCGGAAGCTGCTCAAGCTGTAATGTTGCACCTACTTTTGAGGCGTTCAGAATATGTCCTAAATCTTGTGCGAGTCCATCTGAAACATCAATCATACTTGAGGCTAAACCTTTTAGCTGTTGCCCCAAATTACAACGAGGTGTTGGATAATCTAAGCGTTGTTGTAGAGGATGTCCTAAGTGTTGTAATCCAAACGCGGCATCACCAATCTGTCCACTAATACAGACATAGTCGCCGACTTGTGCGCCTGCACGCGTGATGGCTTGACCTTGTTCAATCCAGCCTAAAGCGGTGACACTTATAGTGAGTTGGGTGCTTTGAGTGGTATCGCCACCGATTAGGCTAACACCAAATTGATCGCAACAATCAAAAAGACCCTGACTAAATCCAGCCAACCAGTCATGATCAACTGTAGGGAGGCTGAGTGCGAGTAAAATACTATGGGGTTTTGCACCCATTGCGGCGAGATCAGATAAATTGACCGCGACACTTTTCCAGCCAATGGCATGGGCAGAGGTATCTAAGGGAAAATGTCGACCAGCAACCAATGTATCTGCACAGATCACGAGTTGTTGTGAGGGAGGAGGGGTAACAATGGCTGAGTCATCACCGATACCTAAACTGACATCAGATTTTGATGTACGTTTAAAGTACCGCTCAATAATTGAAAACTCAGCCATGCAACATCAAGCCTATTATTTTGCTTGTTGTTTTTCAGCTTCACGAAGCTTTGATGAAAGACGGTCTAATACACCATTGATGTATTTATGGCTGTCTGCACCACCAAAGTGTTTTGCTAGCTCAATTGCTTCATCAAGTACAACGCGGTATGGAACTTCGAGATGATCTCGTAATTCATAAGCACCAAGTCGTAAGGTTGCAAGTTCTACACCATCTAGTGCAGTTAACTCACGATCAAGTACAGGGATGAGTAACTCATCTAAAGCTTCATGTTGAGCAACCACTTGAGTGAGTAATTCATGGTAATAGTTAAGGTCAACTTTGTGCATCGCATTTTCTACACGTGTACGTGCTTCAATTTCATGGACAGGGTTATGACTCATTTGCCATTCATAAATCCCTTGTACAGCAAAACGACGTGCTTTGCGTTTCGCTGCATAAGCGGCCTGAAGTGTTTGCGACATGCTTTAAATTGCCTTTAATAAGTTAACCATTTCGATTGCAGTCAATGCAGCTTCGCTACCTTTGTTTCCTGCTTTCGTACCTGAACGTTCGATTGCCTGTTCAATGCTGTCTGTGGTTAAGACACCATTGATCACAGGCATTGTGCTTTCAAGTGCAACTACACCTAAACCTTTCGCACATTCACCTGCAACAAAATCAAAATGTGGTGTACTACCACGGATCACTGCACCGAGTGCAATGATGGCATCAAATTTGTTTGAAGCCGCTAATTTTTTTGCAACGATAGGAAGTTCCCACGCACCTGGTGCGTGAATAACAGTAATCGCATCTTCTGAAACGCCATGACGTTTTAAAGTGTCGATCGCGCCTTCAAGTAAATGTTCAACTACGAAGCTGTTGAAACGTCCTACTAAGATCGCATAACGACCTTCGCTTGCGAGATGTAATAAACCTTCAATTCGGCGAATTGCCATAGCAACCTCGATTATTTTGCTGTGATTTGATCGGCAGTGATATATTCCACTACCTCTAAATGAAATCCTGATAAAGCATTGAAACGAAGTGGAGAACTCAACAACTTCATTTTCTCAACACCAAGATCACGTAAAATTTGTGCACCGACACCAATTGTTTGATATTGCTGCGATAGAGCTGCATTTGATTTCAGTGGTTTTGGTTGGTTCAAATGATGAATGGCATGACCTAAATCTTCCAAGTGATCTTGTCCAATCCAAACCAATACACCACGGTCACTTGCAGCAATCGTTTTCATTGCAAGATCAAGATTCCATGCTGGAGAACCATCGGCTTTATTAAGCTTTAAAAGATCACGAACAGGGTTGAAACCATGGACACGAACAGTGGTCACGCCTTCTTTCGGCTCACCTTTTACCAAAGCTAAATGGATATCTGGATTACCAATTTCACGATATTTATACAGTTCAAATGTACCGTATTCAGTATCAATGGTTTCTTGAGACAAACGTTCAACCGTTTGTTCATTGGTCATGCGGTAATGGATCAGATCCGCAATTGTACCGATTTTTAAACCATGTTTTTCTGCAAAAACTTCTAAGTCTGGACGGCGTGCCATGGTACCGTCTTCATTAATAATTTCACAGATAACAGAGGCAGGCTCTAGACCTGCTAAACGGGTGAGGTCGCACCCTGCTTCCGTATGACCTGCACGGTGCAATACACCGCCTGGTTGAGCCATCAATGGAAAAATATGACCAGGTTGAACGATATCGCTTGGTTTAGCATGTGCTGCAACTGCGGTGCGAATTGTATGCGCGCGTTCAGCAGCGGAGATACCGGTACTGATCCCTTCAGCTGCTTCAATCGACAGCGTGAAGTTAGTGGCATGTTGTGCACCGTTTTGATCTACCATTAACGGTAAATTAAGCTGTTTACAGCGATCACGACTCAAAGTTAGGCAAACTAGGCCGCGCGCATGCGTAATCATGAAGTTAATATCTTCAGGGCGAACATGCGTTGCAGCGATGACTAAGTCACCTTCATTTTCACGATCTTCATCATCCATTAGGATGACCATTTTGCCTGCACGAATATCTGCGACAAGCTCTTCAACACGACTCAGCGGCATTCGCTTTCACCTTTTATGCTGCCTTTTAGGGCACTAGTATTCGATAAATCTGGTGTAGTTTACCGTATTTTAATAAATTTCGCCTGTGCTTCTTTATCAATTAAAAAAGTGAATCAAGCAAATAATAAAGCAACGCTTTATCCTAATGGGCATTTATAGCCCTGTAAGGGAGCGTTGCATTTTGAATTTGAATCGATACATTCGATCGAGCTAAGATTCAGTCGAAGCTTTTACTTTTTTACCCATCAAAATTTCAGTGCGCAGGTTTTGTGCTACGGTGGCACATTGCTCATTCATCCCATTAATCATAAAGGCATGACGAGTCATAATACTACTCGGATTTGGCATCACAACTAATTCATAACTGTTTTGAACCGTTTTGAGTTGCTCATGATTGAGGTGTAAAGCTGCTTCCTTGGCATGTAAGTGTTGAGTTAAGCGCTTGGCTGCTTCAATGGCATCTAATTGCATCGCGTCTACAGCACTAGCAACAGCACCGCGTGTTTGTAGTGCAAAACGTTTATCTTCACGATAACGCTTATATAAAACATCTGCCAATAACTGGAAAACAGCACCAATCATCATCAGGCATTCTAATGCATGAGGATGTTCTGATGTCGTCGACAAGGTTGCGCCTTCGGCATTAAATTCTTGAACGACGTTCATTTGTGCAGCGTCGAGTTGGTAATGCTTCGCACAGAGATCAATGCTTTTATCCAAGAATAATTGACAGAGTTTAAAATAAGGCACAGAAACGGATTGGTTGACACTGCTCAACAGTTGTTTTGGATCATAAAACTGGATATTCAGTGCGACGGTTTGATGATCTAAATTGACTTGTTGATCTGTTGTTGAAGCTTTTTCAATACGTGATTTTGGTTGAGCTTTTGCCTGTTGCTGTGCTTGTGCAACTAACGTGACTGTATTTTGCTTCTCAAGTGCGAGAGCCTGAGTTAAACGTTGAATTTCATGTTTAAGATGATTTTCTTGGTTAATACGAGCTAAATATTCACTACGTGTTGGACGTGCAATGGCACGATACGCCAACCAGATCAACCCATGAATAAATAAAGATGCCAAAATCGCCAGCCACTGCGTGCGTAAGATTTCACCAATACTTGGTTGGATAAGCGTAATTTCAACCGTTCCCACTTTCTTTTCATTTTGTAGCGCATCTCGAACAAAGACTTCACCTTGACGCGTCTTTGCCATACCACTGGTTGCAAGGACTTGTTTATTGGCATCGAGGATACGAATGGATGCGACACTTGGGTTGGTTGCATAACGGTTGGCCACCAGTGCCAATGAGACCGTGTTGGCAGGTTCCAGTTCTGAAAGGCTATCTGCCACAAGCTGACTGGTCATCAGTTGTCCCTGACTGGTGCGGTTTTCATTGAGTTGATGTGTCGTTGCAATCACCAGTAAAAAGGTATGCAGTGCAAAACTTACGATCAGCAGGCTAGCAAATAGCCCTTGGCGTGGCGCATTCAAGTTAAACTTCCAAGATAAATAAGAATCAAATAGATTCAGGTCAGGTTATGTTATGATTCTTACATACAATAGTTGTCGCTCAACCACGAGTCAATTCATGCGTGAAATCATTCTTATATCCTTTTTAGGACCAGATCAACCGAATCAGTTTACTCGATTAATGCAGGTGCTCTCCGTACATTCTTTGCAAATACTCGATGTGGGGCAGGCTGTTATCCATAATCAACTCACTTTAGGAATTGTTGTTGCATCGGATAATGAGACTGCAACCGCATTGGCAATGAAAGAGATCCTGATTTTAGCACATGATATTGGCTTAACTGTGCGATTTAAACCAATCTCCAACGCAGAATATGAACAATGGGTGAGTGAAGGTGGGCGTACACGTTATATCGTGACGGCACTTGCACCAGAGCTGACCGCTGCGCATTTGCAGGCAGTCACTAAAATTGTATCGAGTCAGGGCTTCAATATTGAAACAGTAACACGCTTATCTGGTCGTTTAGATCTCGATGCAGAAAGCCAATTTCCACGTCGTGCCTGTGTTCAGTTTGGTTTAAGTGGACAAATGTTGGATGCACAAGCGATGCGAGCTGCATGTTTGAGTTTGTCAGGTGAACTGAATATTGATGTGGCGGTACAAGAAGATAATGCTTACCGTCGTAATCGTCGTTTGGTTTGTTTCGATATGGACTCAACCTTGATTGAACAAGAGGTGATTGATGAATTGGCGCTAGAAGCAGGTGTCGGTGAACAGGTCGCTGAAATTACTGAGCGTGCCATGCAAGGTGAACTCGATTTCCAACAAAGTTTTCGTGCACGTGTTGCATTATTAAAAGGCTTGGATGCTTCTGTATTACCTAAAATTGCAGAACGTTTAACCGTGACGGAAGGGGCGGAACGTTTAATCTCGACTCTGAAAGCATTGGGATATAAAACGGCAATCTTATCGGGTGGTTTCCAGTATTTTGCTGAATATTTACAAGCAAAGCTCGGTATTGATGAGGTACATGCCAATATTTTAGATGTACAAGACGGGTTGGTGACAGGTGAAGTCAAAGGTGCGATCGTGGATGGCGCACGTAAGGCTGAATTATTGCGTCAATTGGCAGACAAAATGGGAATCTCATTAGAGCAGGCGATGGCTGTTGGTGATGGTGCTAATGATCTACCAATGCTATCAATCGCAGGTTTAGGCGTGGCGTTCCGCGCTAAACCACTTGTTCGTCAAAATGCCAATCAGGCAATTTCAAGTGTTGGTCTGGATGGTGTCCTGTACTTGCTGGGAATGCATGACAAGGACCTGAACCGTGCTTAAAGACGGATTGTTCTAAAAACACCCAAATTGTTTAAGCTTTATCCAATGCCGTTTTTCAAGCGGCATTTTTTATTTTAAATACGTCACAATTCCGTCATATTTATGTCTAAATGTATAGAAAAACAACGATAAAAAAATTCTGAAAAAAGTTTCTGAATGATTAAAAAGATCGATATTTTTTTGTAATGACACGCCGTAATTGATGCTATATAGCACTTTGAGACTTTTGTAATTTTAAAAAATGTAATGACAAAAGCATATTGCGACACCTTGTGTCGTATGGTTAATTTCAAGCTCTTTTTTTCTATAAAAAACCCTCCATAATGCATAAAGACGTTAATGCAACACCGAATATTGTTTAGAGATTACAGAACAAATATGAGGTTTGGACACGATCCAAACCACCTTTTAAAGACGGAGGTTTCTATGGAAGCAGCGAATTTCACCATGTGGGTTGGATTTGGCTTAATCGCTGTCGCAGTTATTGCTGTTTTCTTTTCTCCTTATCGTCGTTGGCTAGGTTTTATGTTGGCAGGTATGATGTGCTGGGGACTGCTGGAAGTGGTGCGCTTTGGGGTGCAAACCCTGTTTGAAATGTCCGTCGCCTATAGTTATTTGACAGCCTTAAGCCTTGCGATGGTAACGGTTACATTCATACTTTTACGTGAAGACAAACAAACACAAAAGCAATTGGCGAAACGTCAGTATATTGAACATACGCCAGTCTATAAGGATGACCAACAACAATGTTCTAGCCGATAATTTATAATAATTTGAACTACATCAAAGGCATGCTCAGCATGCCTTTGTTGCACTAACTTTCTGAAACAAAGCTTTTACCGCCTTTGCAACAATTGTGCTAGGATACAGTTGTCTTAATTTTCATCATAATACTGTGGGCATAAATGTCATGAAGCTTTCTTCTTTACCTGTGATTCAGTTACCGATCGTTGATGTAAGCACTGACCCACTTGATCTATTAGTGGCAGGTTTGGCGTTACGTATGAAGCAATTGGCACGTACGAGCCCGAAGTTTATTGAATTGGTTCATGATCGTGAATTTCGTATTCAAATTGGTACAGATTTAGGTTTGGCACGTCAGATTATTGTGAACCGTGGCAAAATTGATACGGTTGCGGGCAGCCCTGAAAAAGCTGATTTTATTTTGCAATTTGCTTCAAGTGAGCAAGGCGTAAAAACTTTGGTGAAGGGTGATCCAACTGCATTCATGACAGGTATGCAAGATGGCAGCATTAAAATGGAAGGTGACTTTAGCCTGCTGGTTTGGTTTAACCAGGCGGCAAAATTGATTCCACCGAAAGTACCAAAAGCTGTAAAAGAAAAAATTCGTCAGGCGCGTGCCTTTATTAAAGAAAAAACAGGCAAATAAACCAACCTGAAAAAAACTCCCTAAAAGGGAGTTTTTTTATGTCTCATTTATTCAATTTCTAAATTAAAAGTCACAGGCCCATCATTAATTAAATGAACTTTCATATCAGCAGCAAAAATACCTGTTTGGACATGAGCAAATTGTTGACGTGCATACTCAACCAATTGCGCATACAAAGCTTTCGCTTCGGCTGGCGGCATGGCAGGTCCAAAGTCAGGGCGTAAGCCTTTTTGTGTTTGCGCCATCAAAGTAAATTGTGAAACTAATAAAAGTCCGCCCTGAGCTTGGCTTAGATTCCACCCCATCTTGCCATTCTCATCATCAAAGATTCTATATTTTAAAATCTTGTCAATCAGCTTCTGGCCTTTTTCCAGGGTATCTTCTTTACCGACTCCCAAAAATACCAGTAAGCCTTGTTGAATCTCACCTGTGGTTTGGCCCTCAACCACGACTTTCGCTTCTAAAACTCGTTGAATTAATGCGCGCATAAGATTAAAAAATAGGTGAAATAGAGTGAGGCAGTGTAACAGACACCGCATATAAAAATGAGTTGTGCAGCAAAAGTCTACTATTCAATAAGAGTCAATTGATTGTATAACAATAGCTATTATACAAAAGAATCGGTTATAACCATCCGCTATGTCTGCCATTATTCGATCTTTACTCGACACTGACTTATATAAATTCACCATGCTACAAGTGGTGCTGCATCAATTTCCACAGACGCATAGCGTGTATTTATTTCGCTGTCGAAACTTAGAAGATACGGTTTATCCTTTGGTTGAGATTCTAGAAGATCTAAATCATCAGCTTGATTTACTCTGTGAATTGCGTTTTTCTGAAGATGAGTTGCAATATCTTCGTTCTTTACGTTTCATCAAAAGTGATTTTGTTGATTACCTTGAATTATTCCAGTTAAAAAGACGTTTTATCCAAGCCAGTATTGATGAATCGGGTCGGTTGGATATTCGGATTGAAGGGCCGATGGTTCAGGCCATGATGTTTGAGATTTTTGTATTGGCGATCGTCAATGAGTTGTATTTCCGCCGTATCCGTAACGATGAGGTATTGGCGGAAGGTGAGCGTCGCTTACAACAGAAATTACTTCAGTTAGAACAATATGCAAAAGAACAAAAAGAGAGTGATCCACCATTTTTAGTTTCGGATTTTGGCACACGCCGTCGTTATAGTTTTGAATGGCAAAAACATGTGGTACAAGCCTTTTATGCGGTTGCACCAAAAGTGTTTCGTGGAACCAGTAATGTTCTACTTGCTAAAGAGCTGGGTATTAGCCCAATCGGGACGATGGCACATGAGTTTTTACAAGCGTTTCAAGCTTTAGATGTCCGATTGCGTAATTTTCAAAAAGCGGCTCTAGAAGCATGGGTACAAGAATATCGTGGTGATTTAGGTATTGCTTTGACGGATGTGGTTGGAATGGATGCTTTTCTACGTGATTTTGATTTGTACTTTGCCAAACTCTTTGATGGCTTACGTCATGACAGTGGTGATCCCTATGAATGGGGGGATAAAGCGTATGCGCACTACCGCAAATTGAAGATTGATACCAAGACTAAAATGCTGACCTTTAGTGATGGTCTAAATTTAGAAAAAGCATGGCTATTGCATCAATATTTTAAGGACCGTTTTCAAGTCAGTTTTGGGATTGGCACTAACCTCACCAATGATATGGGGCAAAAACCTCTGAATATTGTATTGAAGTTAGTGGAGTGTAATGGGCAGTCGGTAGCAAAAATTTCCGATAGTTCGGGCAAAACCATGACTGACAATGAAACTTTCCTTGCATATTTAAGACAAGTGTTTGAGATCGAAGAGGTCAGCTAATCTATAGCTGATTTTCTGCTAATTGAAAGCAAAAAATCAGACAAAGATAAAAAGTCGGCTATGTTAAAATTGACTCAATGCGGATAGAAAATAGCATAAAAATGACTGATGTAGATTTTAAACTGGGTTTACTGATTGAGCCTGAAGAACTTGTACCTTATTTAGGACATGAGCTGATTCGTGTCGTTGATTTAAGCCGAGCATCGGTTTATGAACAATTGCATATTCCTCATGCCATTCATTTACAACCTAAATTCTTGGTTGCACAGCATGAACAGGCGAATGGGGTGTTACCTGATCTAGCAGGTTTACAAGCTCTCATCGAAAAATTAAATATTTCATCTCAACATCATATTGTCGTTTATGACGATGAAGGTGGGGCGTGGGCAGGGCGTTTAATCTGGAATTTACATTGTCTTGGTTTCAACCGCACCAGTTTGATTAATGGTGGGATTCATGCTTGGCTGGGGGCAGGCTTACCAACCACAGCAGATATAGATAAAGTCATCCCTGTGAGCGAGCTTGTACAAGTTAATTTGAATAGCGTGCAACAGTATCGAGTTGAATACAATGAATTACTTCAGCAGGTTCAACAACAGAATATTCAGCTCTGGGATTGCCGCACCAATGAAGAATATACTGGACTACGTTTAGCTGCGCGACGCGGTGGTCACATCCCAAATGCATTGCATTTTGAATGGAGTACTGCCCTAAACCGTGAAAATCATCTAAAATTACACCCGCTTGAACGCACTCAACAACGTTTAGAACAATTAGGCTTTAATTTACAACAACCTGTGGTGGTGTATTGTCAGTCACATCATCGTTCGGGTTTGGCGTATATATTGGCTAGATTGCTCAATTGGCAAGTCAGAGCCTACGATGGTGCGTGGAGTGAATGGGGCAATCGCCTCGATAGTCCTATTATTTCAGGGGAGTCACCGTCTTGAGTTTTTCAGCAGATTTAAAAAAACAACTTTTTATCAAAGCACAAAATTTAGTACCGCAACATCAACTGAGCCGTGTTATTGGCAAAGTTGCAGCAAGTGAAAACGTTTTGGTGAAAACTGCTGTGATTCAAGCGTTCAAAGCAAAATACGGCATTGATATGAGCATTGCCGAACAAACGAATCCAAATCAATATAAATCATTTAATGAATTTTTCACTCGTGCATTAAAACAAGGTGTACGTGGTGTAGATGAACAAGCGGATAGTATCGTGTGTCCTGCGGATGGTGCGATTTCACAGTTGGGTAAAATTGAAGCAGGTGATATTTTTCAAGCCAAAGGTCACAGCTTTTCTGTTGAGAAATTAATTGGCGATCCACAACTGGCAAAACCATTTATTGATGGTCAGTTTGCAACGGTTTATTTGTCACCGAAAGATTATCATCGTGTACATATGCCATTGGCGGGCACGTTGACCGAAACTTTATATATTCCAGGTGAGTTGTTCTCAGTCAACCAGACCACTGCTGAAAATGTACCAGGTTTGTTTGCGCGTAATGAGCGTATGGTATGTTTATTTGATACTGAACTCGGTCGTATGGCGGTGGTCTTAGTCGGCGCAATGATTGTGGCAGGCATTGAAACTGTTGCAACGGGTAAAGTAAAACCAACAGGTCGTGTTGAATTACAGCATCATCAAATGCAGTTAGATAAAGGTGCTGAGTTAGGTCGTTTCTATTTAGGTTCTACTGCTGTGGTTTTATTTGAAAAAGATAAAATGGTGTGGGAAGAGCAGTTTAAAGCCAATTCAACTGTAGTAATGGGTGAGCGTTTAGGTCACTCGGTTTAATTTAGAGTTGAGTTTAAAAAGCCCCTAGATAGGGGCTTTTTACGTATTTCGTATAAGGCGTATTATTTTGGTTTTAGAAAATATTTAAAATAAAAACTTATAGAAAAATTCTTTTTCATCACTTATCTTTAAGTTTAATCGGTTATCCAAGAGAGCTTCTTTAACCAAGTCAATTATTATTAAGACCTCATCAAAAAATCGCTTTGAATTAATTTTAGAGCAGTAAATACTTAATTCATTTTCAAAAACACCATTCCAATCAGTTGATGGAAATTCAATGGTTGTTGCTAATGTCGGTTCAAGTCTAAAAATAGTATGATATTGTCCTGCATATTGCGCACGACTAGTCAAACTCCCATCATGGATTAGTCCATTCCTTAGAGCCAATAAATATTGGATAGTTTTTTCATCATATGTATGTAAATCTAGAATCTGTTTTATTCCATTTTTTAATGGTTTATTTGGATCATTAACAATACTACCCAACTGATCTAAAATCATAAAACAACCAAGTAATGGTGTATAAGTTCTAGTTCGATTATTATTGTAAGAAGCTCTAATATTTTCTACTAAATCATGCAAGCTTGTACTAACTTCACGATTTTTAAGTTTAGTTACATTCTAGTTCACATTCAAATAAGTATAAACTAATTCATGAATTGATAACTCCTCTAATTTTTTATTAGAAAAATATTCATTAATTTGGTGAGGCATGGCATTTTTGAAGTCATTAAATGAGTTTACTCTATTGGTATTAGACATAATAGTTCGCCAAATTAAAAAAATATAATACTATTATTTATAAAAAATGACTGATTAATTTAACACAATTGGCACTATGTGAAATGCTTTGATCTTATTTTATTAAGATCGATATCCTATTCGTTTTTTAAATCTCAATAGCCTGTAGAGAGGTCGATTTGAAAAAATTATATTCTCTCTAAGAAACTTTGATATGTTTTGCCGAGCTCTAATCGTATCTGTACGTTTTTTCTTACACCAATTCCAGTCAATGACCCATATCCGTACCCATCTAAATCACCTAATATGGGCTCATCAAGAACAGGAAGTTCCAAAACATAAAACAAGAATGATAAGTTTGAGCATCAGGACGTGAGGTAGAACAGGATTTATACCTAAAGTGCGAAATACGAAAAAGCCCGACAGGATGTCAGGCTTTTTTTTATTCGATTTGAATTTGTTTTGCCCAAAACTCAATAAGAAATTGCAGAGATTGGCTGAGCGGTTTGTAGCTTGGCCAAATCGCATGAATTGGCATATCTAATCGATTGGTCGTATCACTAAATGCTAAACGAGCTAAACTTTGCTGGTTAAAATGCGCTTTCACAACAGAAAGGGGAAAATTTCCCCAGCCCAATCCTTGCTCGACCATCTGAATTGCCATCGACAAATTATCAGTCATCCAATAAGTTTCAGAAACCAGAATGTGTGGATCGGGTAAAGCATAATGTTTACTCGCGACAATAATTTGTTTAGGATCATGCAGATCAGTTTAATAAAAGCATTTTTGTTAGATTTCAGCCTGATGGTTCTGATACCTTGTTATACCTTCGTTTATAATTATCTTTTCGACCATATTTTTGGTTTACCCAGTCATTTGGTAGAGTCGAAACCTGTATCTGTTTAAGTCATTCCTTCATTTGAAATGTATTTTTATCTATGTGTTATTGATCTAAAAATCACAGAATTATTTGAAAAAAGAGCGTATTTATATACGCTCTTTTTTGATGGATTTTTAATCTAATTCTGAAAGACAGATTTCAAATTTAGAGACGAATCCACGTCATATTTCTAAATGTATTATTATTCGTGTTTTTCGCATTTATCGTCAGCATTTTACCTGTTTTGCTTAAACGCCCATTCAGACTATATTTATATCCATCATAAGGATTGATCCATACACCTGGCGAATTCAAACATGAGGTGCGACAGTTTGAAAAGTCTTATGATAATCAACAAGCTGAGCAAATTTCTCTAATGGT
>NZ_JANHGP010000003.1:0-23815 GCF_024494585.1 Acinetobacter sp. 5862 | reverse complement strand
TCATTGATGACTTTATTCTCGATAAAAATCATCTCCTACCACAGAGAATCTATAAATAATAGTGCGTAAGTCCTAAAATTTTAAACTCTTAAAAAATTACTTTCCAATACAGAATGAACCAAAAATCTTTCCGAGTAAATCATCAGCACTGAAATCACCCGTGATTTCGCCCAACGCATTTTGAGCCAGTCGCAATGATTCAGCTACAAGTTCACCTGCATTAAACACAACTAACTGCTCACGTGCTTCTGCAAGATAGCGCTGAGTACGCTTCATTGCATCTAAATGACGTGTTCGGGCGATAAAGGTGTCTTCCTCAGGTTGGAAGCCCGCATGCGCTGTAATCGCCTCTATGAGCGCCTGAACACCCATATCTTGTTTTGCGGAGACACTGATATGACGGAAGCCTTGATAATCACTTAATGTGGCATCTTGACCCGTTAAATCGCATTTATTGCCAATCAATAGCAAACGTTTTGGCTCAAGATGCTCTGAAAAATATTCATACGCCAATTGCAATGGCTCATCACCTTGATTCAAATCATACACCAACAGCAGCAAATCGGCTTGTTCGATTTCCTTGATTGCACGACGAATCCCTTCCTGCTCCACAATATCGCCCGTCTCACGTAAACCAGCAGTGTCAGTTAAGGTGATCGGCAAGCCATTTAAACTGATCTTTTCATGTAGTACATCACGAGTAGTACCTGCAATATCGGTCACAATGGCACGCTCATGCCCTGCAAGTGCGTTTAACAGACTCGATTTACCCGCATTGGGCTTACCCGCGATCACCACCTGTAACCCTTCACGTAACAACTGTCCTTGGCGTGCAGATTGCTGTACTGCCTTGACCGAATCCTGTACATCATCCAGCAAAGCTAAAATCTTGCCATCGGCAAGGAAATCAATTTCTTCTTCTGGAAAATCAATCGCGGCTTCAACATGCAAACGCAAGTGAATGAGCTTTTCTAAAACCGTATTAATTTTGGTTGAAAATGCACCTTGTAGGGAACGAACTGCCGAACGTGCAGCCGCCTGTGAGGTAGCATCAATCAAATCAGCAATCGCTTCCGCCTGTACTAAATCCATTTTGCCATTTTCAAAGGCACGCATGGAAAATTCACCTGCCTTTGCAGCAGTCGCGCCCAAATCGAGCAAACGTGCCAGCAAAGCATTTTGGATGACAGGGCCACCATGCCCCTGTAATTCCACCACATCTTCACCCGTGAACGAGTGAGGATTCGGAAAACAGAGCACAATCCCTTCGTCCATAACGGAACCATCGGCATCACAAAACTGACGGAAGCCCGCCAATCGTGCAGCAGGAAGTTTTTTCTGGGTTAGTTGCTCTGCTATTGCATAGGCTTTCGGTCCAGAAAGTCGAATCACGCCCACACCACCACGACCTAATGGGGTAGCAATCGCAGCAATTGTGGTTTGATGTTGCATGTTAAATTCACCTAAAAAACACGAGGGTTATGAAACAGGAACCCTAAATACAGACAAAGAAAAATCCGCCTAAGATTACCATCTTAAGCGGATTTATTCAGTAAAAGTTCGAACTTAAGCGCTCGGCTCAACCTTGTTGAGACGGTCTTTTTCGACACCTTTGTTAATAAACCATTGTTGCAAAATAGTAATACTGTTGTTGACGATCCAGTAAAGCACGAGGCCCGCAGGGAAGAACAACATGAATACCGTAAACATGATTGGCATGATACGGAACACTTTTGCCTGCATTGGATCAGTCGGTTGTGGGTTCAGCATTTGCTGAACATACATGGTCACACCCATGATCAACGGCAGGATAAACCATGGATCCATTGCGGATAAATCCTGAATCCAGCCTAACCACGGTGCATGACGAAGTTCAACAGATTCCATCAATACCCAGTACAAGGCCAAGAAAATCGGCATTTGTAACAATAACGGCAAGCAACCAGACAATGGATTGACTTGTTCACGCTTATATAAGGCCATCATTTCTTGTGAGAAACGCATACGGTCTTCACCAAATTCTTCTTTCATACGTTGCATTTCTGGTGCAATCACACGCATTTTCGCCATCGAACGATAACTTTTTGAAGAAAGTGGCCATAAAATCAACTTCACCAAGATCGTCAATAAGATAATTGACCATCCCCAGTTACCAACAAGATTATGGAAGAATTGCAAGCCCAGGAACAATAACTTGGCAATTGGCCATAACCAACCGTAATCTACAGTTTGGTTTAAACCAGCAGCTAAATCTTTGAGTTCAGACTGAATTTTTGGGCCAGAATAAAGTTGTGCATCCACTTCCATTGACGTACCCGCAGGTACATTGATCACTGGAGAGGTAAAGCCCATGATATTCATGCCATCAGCAGACTGACGCGATTCCAGCTTGGCAGTATAAGGTTGACCATCAGCTTGGGTAAGTTTTAAATTCCCAGGAATCCAGGCACTGACGAAATAATGCTGAACCATGGCCACCCAGCCACCTTTCGCTTCGACATTTAGTTTTTCATCATTGAAATTCGCAAATTTCAACTTGTTATAATGCTCCTCTGGCGTGCCCCATGCGCCACCAAGATAAGTTCCCAAAGTAAAGATACCTTGAGAAGATTTACCTGGATCATCAGAATTGTCACGCTTTAACTGACCAAACATTTGGCCTTGCCAGTTTTGCTGACTACGGTTAACAACCTGATGTTTCACTGTAATTGGGTAATCACCTTGCGTGAAGGTGAACGACTTGATCACTTCCACACCTTCAGGTGTTTTAAATACCAATGGCACAGTCAACACTTGATGTGTCTTACCATCTTTTGCTGCAACGCTCTTCGCATCTGCCAAAGTATACGCTGTTTTTTCAACATCATACATTGGACGGCCGCTACGGCTGCTATCTGGTCCATTTAAACCAATTAAACCAGATTGAGCGACATAAGTACGTTTCGCATCACTTTCCAGCATGACAAACGGCTTATCGCTGTCTTTGCTTTCATCATGGCTTAACAATTCAATACGGACAATATCACCACCTTTTGGATTGATCCACAGGTGATAAAGATCAGTTTGTACTGAAATCAGTTGCTGACTCACAGATGTATTATGCTCTGTGGTTTGTGATGCAGTCACATTTGCTTGTGGCAAGTCTGAAGCCGCTGTTGCATTTTGAGCGTTTGGCAAATCTGCAGATACTTCATGTGCAGTCACAGCCGCCGCTTGTTGTTGCGGTGCCGGTGCAGCATGACCATAATCTTTTTGCCAAGCCAAAATAAGCAAATATGCGGTAACAAACATGGCTCCAAGAATTGCAAATCTGGCCCATTGTTGCATATCTATAATCCCAAATGGTTAGAGAGATTTTGCTTGAATAAACGATCACGAAAGGGTACAGCAACGTGATACATTTGAGAATCTATTTGATGAAACGAAATAAAACGAAGTGCTTTGCGTGGTACTGGATCGTAGCCTGAGCCGCCCCAAGGATGACAACGGCAAATTCGTTTAGTCGATAACCAGACACCTTTGACCGCCCCATGTGTTTGCAATGCTTCAATCGCATATTGCGAGCAAGTAGGAATATAGCGACAACGAGGACCCAATAATGGACTAATAGCAATCTGGTAACATCTTATCAACCAATGTAGTAATCGTACCATTGGAGATCTCTAATTTTGTGAGGATGTTATAACAGCTTTTGAATGCTTTTTTGCTAAGCGTTGTAATTTTTGCCAAGCAAACTCTAATTGTTGATGTAATTCTTGATTTGCGATTGCTTCTATACCAACTTTAGGCATCACCACAATATCGATATCAGCATTAAATTCCACTTTGTGTAAGCGAAAGCTCTCCCGAGCAAGACGTTTTATTCGATTTCGTTCATGAGCACGACGTACTTTCTTTTTAGCAACGACAATACCCAAACGGCTATTTGGCTGTTCGGTTAATTTTGCTAAAAAAAGGAAATGGGGCTGGTGCACTTTAAAAAGTGCACCATCAAATACACTTTTGTAATCAGCGGCACAACGAATACGAGATTCAATGCCGAAACTGTAAAGTGCCATCACCCAAATCTGGTCAGCTTAACAGTATTAAACAGTTAAGCTATGACGACCTTTTGCACGACGACGAGCTAAAACTTGACGACCTGCTTTAGTAGCCATACGAGCGCGGAAACCATGAACGCGTTTACGCTTTAATTCAGATGGTTGGAAAGTACGTTTCATATCGAAACTCCCAAAATGATCTTTCTATAAAGGTCCGCGATTTTATTGTGCAATGTTTACGCTGTCAATGAAAAATCAAAAACTTTACATTTTGTTTGTTCTGTTTTGGAGCAATAAAACACCTAGCAAATATCTCGCATGATGGAAAACAAAAAAATATACACAAGCTATCCCTTTATATTATATCAATATTCAACTATATTCACAGCTTACATACAGGCTTATCAACAATCAAGATTCTAGTTTAAATTTAATTCTTGGATTTTGAATTTAAATTTCGATATGCTCAGTTATCCACAACCCAACCCAATCTTATAAGTAAATTCAAATTTTAAAATTTAAATTTATTCTTATTAGTATGCATTTTTTCTGTGGAAATTGATGTTTTTATACGTTTAAACAAGGATTTAATTTGTGGATAACCATGTTTTTATTAATTTTATAAATTGTGGATAACTTTAGCACTAAAACTATCCACAGCTTGTGCAAAAAGTTATGCACAAGTGGTTTTAAATTTAAATTTATAATCAAATGCTTTCTTTTTCGGCAAAAGTCTCATAAATTTGCCTGACAGATGTGGATAACTTGGTTAGAATGGCGACCCCTTCGAAAGATGGGAGTGGTGGTTTCTTTATTTTTGAATTTAAAATGGATATTAGGGGATGCACATGCTCTGGACAGACTGCTTAACTCGCTTGCGACAAGAGCTCTCTGACAACGTCTTTGCGATGTGGATTCGTCCTTTGGTTGCTGAAGAAGTTGACGGTGTGATGCGTTTATATGCACCTAACCCATATTGGACACGTTATATTCAAGACAACCATTTAGAGTTAATTTCAATTCTTGCTGAGCAATTGTCGGAAGGTCGAGTACGTCAGGTTGAAATCTTGGTTGATTCGCGTCCAGGTACTATTTTGTCTTCTCATGAGCAACCTGCAACCACGACCGCGGCTTTAGGTAACACTTCAACCACTCCAATCGTTCCTATTAAAGCTAAGAAAGAAACTGATTTGGTGCAACCAAGTCAAAATGTCGCGAAAATACCAAAGAAAAGACAACTCAACCCATTATTTACATTCTCTTTATTTGTTGAAGGCCGTTCTAACCAAATGGCTGCTGAGACTTGCCGTAAGGTATTAACCCAATTAGGCGCATCTCAGCACAATCCTTTATTTTTATATGGTCCAACAGGTTTGGGTAAAACACACTTGATGCAAGCCGTAGGGAATGCACTTTTACAAGCCAAACCGAATGCACGTGTCATGTATATGACCTCGGAAAGTTTTGTACAAGACTTTGTCAGTTCATTGCAGAAAGGTAAGGTTGAAGAGTTTAAGAAAAATTGTCGTTCTTTAGATTTATTGTTGGTTGATGATATTCATTTGCTTGCTGGTAAAGAAGCAAGTCTTGTTGAATTCTTTTATACATTCAATGCTTTACTGGATGAATCTAAACAAATTATTTTAACTTCAGACCGTTATCCAAAAGAACTCACGGAATTAGATCCGCGTTTGGTTTCTCGATTCTCTTGGGGATTATCTGTTGGTGTTGAGCCACCAGATATTGAAACACGTATCGAAATTTTGCTAAAAAAAGCTGAAAATAGTGGGGTAGATTTGCCACGAAATTGTGCTTTATTCATTGCACAACAAGTGGTCGCAAACGTTCGTGAACTTGAAGGTGCCCTCAATAAGGTGGTGGCTATCTCACGTTTTAAAGGCACTGCGATTGATTTGGATGTGGTGCGTGAGTCATTAAAAGATGTTTTAGCGATTCGTGCACGCACCATTAGTGTGGAAAATATTCAGCGCGTCGTCAGTGAATATTTCCGTATCCCATTAAAAGAATTAATTGGACCTAAGCGCACCCGTATTTATGCACGTCCACGCCAATTAGCGATGGGGCTAGCCCGAGAGCTGACAGGGGATAGTTTTCCTGAGATTGGAATGGCATTTGGTGGCCGTGATCATAGTACCGTGATGCATGCCTGCGAAAAAGTGGTCAGCTTGCGCGAACAAGATCCAATTTTTAATGAAGATTATAAAAACTTACTTCGTCTGTTACAAAGTTAATCTATTTTTCAGAGTTGCAAACTACTTTTAAGTACAGCATAGTACACTGCTAACATTCATATCAGCTTCTGTTGTAAGAGGAATAAAATCGTGCGTTTGAAAATCGCTAAAGAAAGTTTAGTCAATGTTTTATCACATGTGGTGGGGGCTGTTGAGCGTCGCCATACTTTGAATATTCTTTCAAATGTCAAAATTCAAACCACTCAACAGGCCTTAACGATCACGGGTTCTGATTTAGAAGTTGAATTGGTCGCAAGCACAACTTTATCTGAAGGTGCTTGTTTAGAGGTAGGTGAAACAACTGTTCCTGCACGTAAACTCGTTGAAATCTGTAAATCCCTTCCGACAGCAGCCTTGATTGATTTGCAAATAACAGAAGACCAACGCTGTATTTTAAAATCAGGCAATAGCCGTTTCGTATTGGGTACCCTTCCAGCAGAAGATTATCCATTACTCACGACTGACAATAGTCAAGGTACTCAGGTTCAAGTCACGCAGCGTGAACTAAAAAGATTGTTTGAAAAAACTGCCTTTGCGATGGCGGTTCAGGATGTTCGTTTTTATCTAACGGGTACATTGCTGGAAATTGATCAAAATCAATTGCGTACAGTCACAACAGATGGTCACCGTCTGGCATTGTGTGAAGTGTCTGCTTCATCGACAGCCTCCACATCAATTCAGGCCATTGTGCCACGCAAGGCGGTTGGTGAATTACAGCGTTTACTCAGCATTGAGGATGAACAACTGACCTTGCTGATTGGTCGTGAACTGTTGAACGTGACCATCAATACCCCAAGCCGTGACAAGGAGCAGGGTGATATCACTGTTCGTTTTACCACCAAGCTGATTGATGGCAAGTTCCCAGATTATCGCCGTGTGATTCCACGGGGTGGCGATAAGCATGTGCTGATTGCCCATGATGTGTTTAAACAGTCGCTGCAACGTGTGGCGATTCTAAGTAATGAAAAACTACGTGGGGTTTTCCTGAATTTTAGTCAGGATACCTTGCAGTTGCGTGCCAACAACCCTGAACAGGATGAGGCCAGCGAAGACTTGGTTATTCAATATCAGGATGCACCGATGGAGATGTCATTCAATGCACAATATATTCTGGATGTCCTGAGTGTGCTGGATGGTGATGATGTAAAAATGAGTATGACCGAAGCCAATCAGTCGGTGCTGGTGCAAGACCCAGGCCATCCAGACCAAACTTATGTCGTGATGCCAATGCGAGTTTAATGACGATTGATGTTTGAGTTTTAAAGCATGCAAATCACGCGTTTAAATATCGAACGTGTACGTAATTTAAAGACGGTTGCACTCCATGAGTTGCAACCGTTTAATATTTTTTACGGCGCAAATGGTTCTGGAAAAACGTCAGTTCTAGAGGCTATTCATTTACTGGCAACAGGGCGTTCATTTCGCACCCATATTCCAAAACATTACATTCAATATGAAGCAGGGGATGCGATTGTTTTTGCGCAATCTGCCACTGAACGTATTGGTATGCAGAAGTTGGCTTCGGGCGAACAGGTGATTAAGGTCAATGGCGATACCATTGCGACTCAAGGTCAACTGGCAAAATTATTACCTTTACAGCATATCGATCCACAAAGTACCGATATTATTGATCATGGCGCAAAGCCAAGACGACAGTTATTAGATTGGTTAATGTTCCACGTGGAACCTGAGTTTTATTTTGCATGGCAGTATTATTCTCGGGCACTCAAACAACGGAATAGTTTACTCAAAACACGGCGTAATCTGACTTTGGCTGATTTAGAGCCTTGGAATAAAATGCTCAGTGATTATGGTGAAATGTTGCATTCACAGCGGGTCAGTATTGTTGAGCAATGGAACCAATTTTTCCATGAAGATTTAAAAATACTGCTACCTAATCTTGAGATAGAACTGGAATACAATCCTGGTTTTCATACTGAGCAAGGTCTATTGCAAGACTTGGTTCAGCAGCATCAAAAAGATCTAGATCGGCGTTATACGGAGTATGGTCCGCATCGTGCTGATTTACGGTTAAAAACACCTTTTGGCAATGCGGATGATGTGCTCTCTCGTGGGCAAAAAAAGTTGTTAATCATGGCATTAAAACTGTCACAAATTGCAATGCTGCATGCGAGTAATAAGGAAACTGTGGTATTATTAGATGATCTGACAGCAGAGTTAGATGAGACCGCACAACAACGGTTAATTGAGCGATTGAGTCAGTTAGGAAGTCAAGTTTTTATGACCACCTTAGACCATGCGTCGGTATTAAAACACTTACAGGATTTGTCGATTTCTTTTCAATTATTCCACGTTGTTCACGGTCAAGTCAGTCTTGCTGCACCATAATTTTATTTTCTCATTTTTGGATAGATTAATATTTACTAGGGAGTAACCATGAGTTCAGAGTCTCAATCAGTCTCTCAAACAGAACAATCAAATGAAAAAGCTTATGATTCCTCTAGTATCAAAGTTTTACGTGGATTAGACGCGGTTCGTAAACGTCCTGGTATGTATATCGGTGACACTGATGACGGTACAGGTTTACACCATATGGTGTTTGAGGTGGTGGATAATGCCATAGATGAAGCTTTAGCAGGACATTGTGATGAAATTTTAGTCACGATCCATGAGGATGAGTCGGTCAGCGTATCCGATAATGGTCGTGGTATTCCAACAGATATTCACCCAGAAGAGGGGATATCTGCGGCAGAAGTGATTTTGACCATTCTGCATGCGGGTGGTAAGTTTGATGATAATAGCTATAAGGTGTCAGGCGGTTTACACGGTGTAGGCGTTTCAGTTGTAAATGCTTTATCAAAAAAATTACAACTTACAATTTATCGTGCTGGACAGATTCACGAGCAAGAATATCAGCATGGTGATTCACAATATCCATTACGTGTGATTGGTGAAACAGATAAATCGGGTACAACGGTTCGTTTTTGGCCAAGTGAGCTAACGTTTAGCCAAACCATTTTTAGTGTCGATATTTTGGCACGTCGTTTAAGAGAGCTATCTTTCTTGAATGCAGGTGTTCGAATCGTTTTACGTGATGAGCGTGTCAATCTTGAGCATGTTTATGATTATGAAGGCGGTTTATCTGAATTCGTTAAATATATTAACGAAGGTAAACACCATTTGAATGATATTTTTCATTTTACCGTTGCTGCTGACAATGGTATTGGGGTTGAAGTTGCGTTGCAGTGGAATGATAGTTATCAGGAAAATGTACGTTGCTTTACCAATAATATTCCGCAAAAAGATGGTGGTACACACCTTGCAGGTTTCCGTGCAGCATTGACTCGTGGCTTAAACAGCTACATGGAAAATGAAAGTTTATTGAAAAAAGAAAAAGTTGCTGTCACAGGTGACGATGCACGTGAAGGTTTAACTGCAATTATTTCAGTGAAAGTACCTGACCCTAAATTCTCTTCACAAACCAAAGAAAAATTGGTTTCGAGCGAAGTAAAACCTGCGGTAGAGCAGGCCATGAACAAAGAGTTTTCTGCTTATTTACTGGAAAATCCACAAGCAGCGAAATCGATTGCAGGTAAGATCATTGATGCAGCGCGTGCGCGTGATGCAGCGCGTAAAGCGCGCGAAATGACTCGTCGTAAGAGCGCATTAGATATTGCTGGTTTACCGGGTAAATTGGCAGACTGTCAGGAAAAAGACCCAGCATTGTCTGAATTGTATCTAGTCGAGGGTGACTCTGCGGGCGGTAGTGCGAAACAAGGTCGTAATCGTAAAATGCAGGCGATTTTGCCGTTGAAAGGTAAAATCTTGAACGTTGAACGTGCGCGTTTCGACAAGATGATTTCAAGTCAAGAAGTTGGTACGCTCATCACTGCTTTAGGTTGTGGGATTGGACGTGAAGAATACAATCCAGACAAAATACGTTATCACAAAATCATTATCATGACCGATGCGGACGTGGATGGTTCACATATTCGTACCTTGTTATTGACCTTCTTCTTCCGTCAAATGCCGGAATTGGTTGAGCGTGGATATATTTATATTGCACAGCCACCATTGTATAAGTTGAAGAAAGGTAAGCAAGAACAGTACATCAAAGATAATGATGCACTTGAAACCTACCTAATTTCTAATGCGATTGATGAACTTGCATTACATGTCAGCGCTGAAGCACCTGCGATTAACGGTACAGCATTAGCGAGTGTGATTGCGGATTATCAAGTGTCGCAAAAGAGCTTACAACGTCTCACTCAACGCTATCCTGCAAGTTTATTGGATGGTTTACTTGAGCTGGATGCATTTAAAACAGATCACAATCATGAACGTGACTATGTTGAATCATGGGCTGAGCAATTACGTGTTGCAATTGAAAAGTTACAACCAAGCTTACGTCCTGAGATTACATTAGAAACGTTTGAACGTGAAAATGCACAAGGTGAGAAATCAGCACATTATTGGCCACGTGTCACTGTCTATGTACATAACTTACCGCATTCGTATTTACTCGATGCTGGTCTGTTAAATTCTGCTGAATATGCGCGTTTATTGAAGAATTCGAAGAGCTGGTTTAAGTTACTTGAAGAAGGAGCTTATCTGCAAAAAGGCGAGCGTCGTATTCAGGTAAGTAATTTCCATCAAGTATGGCAACATATTTTACAAGACTCGCGCCGTGGCATGATGATCCAACGCTATAAAGGTTTGGGTGAGATGAATGCTGAGCAGCTTTGGGAAACGACGATGGATCCTGAAAATCGAAATATGTTGCAAGTGACCATTGATGATGCAATTGAAGCAGATCGTATGTTCTCTTGTTTGATGGGTGATGATGTAGAACCACGTCGTGCCTTCATCGAAGAAAATGCACTAAATGCGGATATTGATGCTTAATTAAATTAATGTGAGATTTAGTTTGTATTATTTCTCTCGTATATAAGAAAAAGGCGATGCTTGATGCATCGCCTTTTTCTTATATGAAGGTTTCACGTGGAACATTCCGTTGATTAGGTTTCAACTAAATCGCTGACTTGAATGAGTGCATGCCCAAATAAATAACCAGCAGTAACCAGCACACTAATCCATAATAGCGCGCCTAAGATATTATAAATTACGAAATGGGTATAATTCATAGCACTAGAACCAGCGGCTAAAGGTGCAAAAGAACGTGCAAATGGGATAAAACGAGCCAATAGAATAGTTTTCCCACCATGTTTTAAGAAAAATGTATTAGTTTTCTTTACATATTCTTGTTTGATAAATCGAGATTCCATATTAAAAATTCGGTCACCAACATGACGACCAATGTGATAATTCACCATGTAGCCTAAAGCCGCAGCTATAAAAAGTAAGCTAATCATATAACCCAAATGCATAAATTCAATAACTGAACATAAAGCGCCTACGGTGAGCAAAAGACTATCGCCTGGTAAAAAGAACATAAACACAAAGGCGGTTTCTGAAAAGATAATCAAAAATAGGATCGCATAAATCCATAAGCCATATTCTTGAATTAAAATGGGAAGAATATGTTCAAAGTTAAAAATAAAATCTAAAGAATTCATTCAGTTTGTATGATCCAAAATCGAGTACTCACCAAATTGAAGTACAAAAATATAAAATGAACTTAGTTCTCGATGCGCATTTAAAAGTAATAACTTTAAAATGATAAGGTTGAGTATATCTAGCCTGAACCTAAAGCTCAATTTTATGAGAAAATTCCAATTTAGACCTGATCTGAAATGATTGGCAGAATCATGGCACTTTTATCGGTATTCTTATTATTTTTTAGTCTCTAAGCAAATCGTAATGTCGTTATTTATTCTTCTATGATTAGAAAAAGCCTAATTCCCAAAAAGAGAATTAGGCATTTATTTTAAACTTCAAAAGAACTTTCTAACTCTTCAAGCTCCATCATCAACTCTAACAGTTGTTCTTCGTACTGTTCCAGCTTAGATTTTAGCTCAGTTTGTTCATTCATTAGCTTAATCAAATCATCTTTACGATGAGCTTCATACAGAGTGCTGTCTGCTAATGCATTTTCAATTTCAGCTAAGCGTGGCTGAATCTTTTCAATTTGAGTTTCAGCTTTCTCAATATTTTTTCGAATAGGACGAGTTATTTCACGACGACGAGCCGCTTCTTTACGTTGAGCTTCTTTATCAACTTTAGCTGCTGTATTTTGAGGCGCTACTGTTTGTTGCTGTACTGCATTCTGTGAATTAATGAGCTGTTGGCGCGCTTCACGTAACCACTTGGCATAGTCTTGTAAATCACCCTCAAACTCCGTACATTTTCCTGCATGTACTAAAAGTAGATCATCACAGACACTCGCAATCAGTTGACGTTCATGTGAAACTAGGACCACGGCACCATCGAAGTCTTGTAGAGCCATACTTAAAGCATGGCGCATATCTAAGTCTAAATGGTTGGTTGGTTCATCTAGAATTAAAACATTTGGGCGCTGCCATACGATCAGTGCCAAAGCTAAGCGAGCACGTTCGCCGCCTGAAAAGCTTTCACATGGCGTATCCATACGTTCGCCACTAAAGCCAAATCCACCTAAAAAAGCACGCAATGCGGCTTCACTGATCTTTTTGTCAGCAATACGAGCCAATTGCAGCATTGGACTAGCATTGGCATCTAAAGCATCCATCTGGTGCTGAGCAAAATATCCAATATTGAGTAATTCTGAGGCTTTACGTTCGCCAGCAAGTAATGGTAAATCACCCACCAAAGTTTTGATCAGCGTTGATTTACCTGCGCCGTTCATCCCTAGTAAACCAATACGAGAACTTGGAGTAATTTGCAGACGAATTTTTTCAGCAATCATTTTATCGCCATAACCAATAGTCGCTGCATCTAAACTCAGCAAGGGTGAACTCATTTTCGTGGGTTCACGGAAGCTAAAGGTAAATGGTGTATCGACATGGGCAGGCGCAAGTTGTTGCATGCGTTCCAACTGTTTGATACGGCTTTGCGCTTGGCGAGCCTTAGTTGCTTTGGCTTTAAAGCGATCAATAAATTTTTGCAGATGGGCGCGTGTTTCTTGTTGCTTTTCAAAAGCCTGTTGTTGTTGTGCTAAGCGCTCGCTACGTGTCGTTTCAAAGGTAGAGTAGTTGCCTGTATATAAGGTTAACTCTTGATTTTCAATATGAAGAATATGATCCGTAATTGCATCGAGAAAATCACGGTCATGCGAAATCAGGACCAGTGTTCCTTCATAGGCTTTAAGCCAATCTTCTAGCCATAAGATGGCGTCTAAGTCCAAATGGTTCGTTGGTTCATCTAATAACAGTAAGTCTGAACGACTCATTAAGGTGCGTGCTAAGTTTAAACGCATCCGCCAACCACCAGAGAAGCTTGCGACATTTAAACGGATTTGATGGTCAAGAAATCCTAAACCTGCCATTAATTGGGCTGCTTTCGCAGGTGCTGCATAACCATGAATTTCATCAAATCGACCATGTAATTTGGCTAAATCATCATTACTCAGTTGATCTGGATGCGCTAATTTTTCTTGAATGTCCCAATATTCTTCGTCACCAGACAAAACAAAATCAATTGCTGGCATTTCTAAGGCTTTAATTTCCTGAGCCATGTGTGCCACAGTCCAAACCGCTGGACGAGTTAGATTCCCTTCATCTGCAACCAAGTCACCTAAGAAAGCAGCAAATAGTGTTGATTTGCCTGCGCCATTCACGCCAGTAAGACCAATTTTCCAGCCAGGATGAAGCTGCATCGATGCTTTTTGAAATAGAACTCGCCCACCACGGCGTAATGAAACTTGGTCAAATTGAATCATGAGTATGCAAAATAGCGAAGAGATAGCTGCATTTTAAGGTGATCGCCCATGAATGCAAATTTTTATATTACAGATCAAACTGATCGAATTAAATCATTCTACCAATAAAAATAGAGCAAAAGCTCTATTTTTGTGATGCAAATCAGATTATTATTTAGTTTATATGAAAAAATAAGTAACAAGACTAGAAATATAGAAACAGGATTATGAATGAAGAATGGAATTCTTGCATTAGGGGCGATGCTACTTTTGGGTTTAAATACTCAGGTAAATGCCTCAACCACAATTTGTGTTTTCGATTTATTGGGTAAGTCTGGTGAAGCCTACAAAGCCATGGAGGAATGGGCTTTGGCGGCCAAAACATGGCGCAGTGACATCACTTTACTGGGTTATCAAAATGAAGCTCAGGCCCAGAATGATTTCGAGCAGGGCAAATGTGATGGTGTGTACATGACATCTATGCGTGCGCGGAGTTATAACAAATTTGCAGGTTCTGTCGATGCGATTGGTGCTGTACCGAGTTATGCAATTGCACAAAAAGCCATTAGTTTTGCCTTAGATAAGCGTAATCAACGTCGTCTGACCAGTAGTATAGGTAATCAGGTCTACGAAGTTGTCGGTATATCACAAATTGGTCTGGCTTATATTTTCGTTAAAGATAAAAAATGGATACCATTGAGCACATCAAAGGTAAAAAATTTGCTGTTCTCGGCTATGATGAAGCACAAAAAATCGTTGTTAAAAGCTTGGGTGGGCAAGCGGTCCTTTCGGACATTTCCGATATCGCTAAAAAATTTAACAATGGCCAAGCCGATATTATGACCGCACCAGCTTATGCCTATAAACCATTAGAACTCTTTAAAGGTTTGGGACATGAGGGGGCAATTATTACTTTTCCAGCTGTCAACATGACCATGGACCTGATCATTCGTCCTGAAAAATTCTCCAGTGGTTTTGGCCAACATTCGAGGGCCTGGTTCATTAACCGCCTCAATACCAACTTTGCCCTGATTCAGCGGATTGAAGCGGAATTACCCGCCAAATATAAAATGAATCTGAGCAATGAGGACAGGACGCGTTATCAGCAAATCCTACGTGAGGCACGTATTGGCTTGACCTCACGAGGTATTTATGATGCCACCATGATGAACGTGCTCAAGCGTGCGCGCTGTACGGTGGATCGGACCAGTTTTGAATGTTCACTGGGTGGTGAATAGATTTTAAATTTTTGATGATTAAATAATTCTATAGGGAGAATGTAATGAATAAAGGATTATTCGCTTTAGCTGCTGCAACATTGTTCAGCGTTGCGGGTCAAACTCAGGCAAAACAAAAAATTTGTGTGTTTGATCCGATGGGAAAAGCGGGAGAAGTGTATAAAGTCGCGGAGGAATGGGCGCTGGCTGCACAGGTTTGGCAAGCCAAGATTCAGTTGGTTCCCTATAAGGACGAAGCCAAGGCACAGAATGATTTTGAAGCTGGTGAGTGTGAGGGAGTATATATGACCTCCATGCGCGCCCGTAAATACAATAAGTTTGCAGGTTCAATAGATGCAATTGGTGGTGTGATCAATAATCAGGTGGCAAAAAAAGCGATCCATTTTGCGTTGGATAAGCGTAATAAACGCCGTCTGATCACAACAATAGATGGAGATACCTTTGAGGTTGCAGGGATTTCCCAGTTTGGTCTGGCCTATATTTTTGTACATGATAAAAGTATCAACTCGCTTGCTAAAGCCAAAGGCAAAAAATTTGCTTATCTGAAACATGATGATGCACAAAGGAAAATTCTTGAAGCAATCGGAATGGTTGGGTTGCCATCAGACGTTTCTGATTTTGCCAAAAAATTTAATGCCAATCAGGCCGATGTGATTGCATCGCCTGCCTATGCCTATAAAGCTCTGGAAATTGAGAAAGGACTGGGAACAATAGGGGCAATGTTTGACAACGTTCCTGTTGTGAATATTACGATTGAGTTGATTATTCGCCCAAATTCTTTTCCCGCAGGTTTCTCTCTGAATTCACGGGAATGGTTTATACAACAAATTCCAACAAGTTTTGCCATGATTAAACGGCTTGAGGATGCCATTCCAACAAAATATAAATATTCGCTTTCTAAGCAAGAAGTTGAGAATTATGAAAAACTTTTCAGGGAGCAACGAATCCGTTTTACCAAAGATGGTATTTATGACCCAGTGATGATGGGCGTGTTGAAACGGGCACGTTGTTCAGTGGAAAGAACCCGTTTTGAATGTTCATTGGGAGGTGAATAAAAATCTGAATCCAGATTGAATTGTGTGGTGATTTGAACAAATCATTTGATAGGGAAAATAGATATTTTATCAATGAGTAAAATGTGATGAGTACTATTAAAAATCAGTAAAACCCGATGTATGTAAATAAAAGGACTAGGCTTTTAGTTAAGATCTGACTATATTCGTCTCTCGGTGGTGGAAAAATATGCAAAAACAGCAAATAAGGGAAAACAAAATGAAAAAAGGACTTTTGGCATTGAGTGCTGCGACTCTATTTGTCATGACTACTCCTGTACAGGCAAAACAAGAAATTTGTGTATTTGATCTATTGGGAAAAGCTGGCGAGTCTTACAAACTTGTTGAAGAGTGGAAGCTTGCCTCAAAAACATGGCAAGCTGATGTTGAGCTGATCCCTTATCAGGATGAAGAGAAAGCAGAAAAAGATTTTGATGCGGGCAAATGTGACGGGGTTTATATGACCTCTATGCGTGCTCGTAAATATAATAAATTTGCAGGATCTGTTGATGCTATAGGTGCGGTGACTAGCAATGCGATTGCACAGAAAGCAATTACTTATGTGCTTGATAAGCGTAACCAACACCGTTTAACTGCAACAACCAATGGTGAGAAATACGAAGTTGTTGGTATTATTCAAGTTGGCTTAGCCTATACTTTCGTACGTGATAAAAATATAGATACGATTGAAAAGGCCAAAGGCAAAAAATTTGCGTATTTACATTATGATCAAGCGCAAAAAACGATTGTTGAAAGCATAAATCTTGTTGCTGTGCCCTCTGATATTTCAGATTTTGTGAAGAAGTTTAATAGTGGTCAGGTAGATGTAATTGCTGCACCAGCATATGCATATAAACCTTTAGAAATTAGTAAAGGTTTAGCAAATGGCGCATTATTTAATTTTCCAGTTGTGAACATCACGGGGGATTTAATTATTCGCCCTGGGCAATTCCCAAGTGGTTTTGGTACCCAATCTCGACAATGGTTCGTGAACAAATTGCCAAGTAACTTCGCAATGGTACAGCGTTTAGAAGCGGGTATGAATGCGAAAAGAATTACATTGTCTAGTGAAGATAAAATTCGCTATCAAAAAATGTTGCGTGATGGACGAATGAACTTGACTAGACAAGGGGTCTACGATGCCAGCATGATGAACGTCCTCAAACGAGCACGTTGTACGGTTGAACGCACTAACTTTGAATGTTCTTTGAGTGCCGAATAGTTATAGTTTTGTTCCTGAATTTATAAATTGATTAACGAAAGTCATCACTTATCACAAATATGTTTATGAAAATAAGTGAATGAGATAAAACAGGACAAAAAGTAAACATTATTGACATAAAAATAGAGCACAAGCTCTATTTTTTTTTGAAAAACATGATTAATATTTGCTTCGAACAAGGAGACAAACATAAAGTTTGTGGAAGGATGAAAAATATGAAAAAAATTGCGTTAGCTATTGCAGCAACTTCGATCTTAGGTGTATCTGCTTCTACTCAAGCAGCAATTGATGTGTGTGTATTCGACTTATTAGGAAAGTCAGGTGAATCATACAAAATGATGCAGGACTGGGCACTTGCAGCAAAAGGCTGGGGCGCTGATGTAAACCTTCTTGCAATCACAGATGAACAAGTCGCTGATAATAACTTTAAAGCGGGTAAATGTGCTGCTGTAGCAATGACAGCAATGCGTGCTCGTCCATATAACAAGTTTGCGGGTTCTATTGACTCTTTAGGTGGTGCGCCAAGTAATGAAATCGCTCAACGTGCGATTACTTATGTTCTAGATCAACGTAATGCAGCAAAAATGGTAACTAACCTTGGTGGTAATAAATACGAAGTTGGTGGTATTGCTCCATTAGGTGCGGCTTATATTTTCGTGCGTGATAAGAGCATTAACTCAATCGAAAAAGCAGCGGGTAAAAAATTCGCAGTATTGGGTTATGATGACGCGCAAAAAATTATGGTACAACGCGTAGGTGCACAAGCTGTACTTTCTGATATTTCTAACTTTGCTGCTAAATTTAACAATGGCCAAGTAGATATGGTAGGCGCTCCTGCTTATGCATATAAGCCATTAGAGTTGAGCAAAGGCTTAGGTGCTAACGGTGCTATGTTTAACTTCCCAGTATTACAAGTGACTGCGGATCTTGTGTTACGCCCAGAAAAATTCCCAGCTGGTTTTGGTCAAAAATCTCGTGATTATTTTGTGAAGCAACTTCCAAAAGCTTTCGCAATGATCAAGCGTTATGAAGCTGAAATTCCAGCAAAATACAAAATGAACTTAACTCCTGAAGACAAGTTAAAATATCAAAAATTAATGCGTGATGGTCGTTTAGATATGACTAAACGTGGTATTTATGATGCTAGTATGATGTCAGTATTGAAGAAAGCACGTTGTTCAGTAGACAAAGCGAACTTTGAATGTGCATTACCTGGTGAATAATCATCAAATGCTATAAAAGTAACTTAAAGCCTAGATTTTTCTAGGCTTTTTGTTTTTAAGTGCTTGTCATTTAAGTCATTGTCTTTATATAGAAATATCGTAATCATACTCATATAAAAACAAATGAAATCGAGAAGATTTAAAATATGTTTTAATCAGGAAGATTAAAAACGACTGTATTTAAACATATATTCATTTGAAGACCTTATTAGGATAGAACGTTGCTCTTCATATACGTAAATGTTTCGCAACAAAACAATATAGATGCAAAGGAAAAATAATATGCAATGGTTTAAGCCTTTACTACTTGCGACAGGCATAGCAACTGTCTCTGTCGCAGCTCAAGCAAAACAAACAATGTGTGTATTTGACATCGTAGGTAAAAGCGGCGATGTATATGCATTAATGAAAGATTATCAGCTTGCAGCTAAAACTTGGGGTGCAGATATTGAACTCAAAGTAGCGACGAATGAAGCTGTAATTGCTGAAGATTTTAAAGCAGGGAAATGTGATGGCGTCAGTATCACAGGTATGCGAGGCCGACAATTCAATCCATTTACAGGCTCATTAGATGCAATTGGTGCTATCACCGACCTTAAGCTTGCTGTCAAAGTGATGCAAGGGTTAGCCAGTCCAACTTTTGCCAAAGCGATGGTGAATGGCAAATATGAAGTGGCTGGTGTGATTCCGATTGGTGATGCATATTTATTAGTAAATGACCGTAATATCAATACCGTTGCAAAAGCTGCAGGTAAAAAAATTGCGGTTTTAGACTATGATGAAGCACAAAAAATTATGGCTTCACAAGTGGGTGCTCAAGCTGTAAGTTCAGATATCACTAATTTTGGTGCTAAATTTAATAATGGTCAGGTTGACATCATAGGTGCACCTGCTGCCGCGTTTAAACCATTAGAACTTTACAAAGGTTTAGGTACTAAAGGGGCGATTGTCAATTACCCAATCTTGCAGGTGACAGGCAACCTGATTATCCATCCTGATAAATTCCCTGCTGGTTTTGGTCAAAAATCAAGGGAATGGGTGAAGGCACAGTTACCACGTGCTTTTGGCATACTTGGCAAGATGAAAGCGGATATTCCACAAAAATACTGGATGGAAGTTCCTGCGGCTGACAAGCCTGGCTACCAAAAGCTGATGCGTGAGGCACGTATTAACCTGACAGCAAAAGGAATTTACGATAAGCGTATGATGAAGTTGTTATGGCAATTCCGTTGTCGCGAAGATGCCAAAAATTTTGAATGTGCTTTGCAGGAAGAGAATTATAAATAATCTGTTAAAAAGTCCTTAATCGCACTTTAAACTTCAGATACAGACCCGATATTGAGTATGCTATACTGAATATCGGGTCTTTTATTTATGAAAGACGTATTGAAGTCTGAGGAATATCTACCATGAATGCCCAAGCTCTTGAATTGTCAGATAATGCTGCCAACAAAGTTCGCCAATTACGCGAAAGTGAAGGGAATAACGACTTGATGTTACGTGTTTATGTAACGGGTGGTGGATGCTCAGGCTTTTCTTATGGTTTTAATTTCGCTGAAAGTGTTAATGAAGATGATGCTGAATTTACCAATGGCGACGTTAAAATGTTAGTTGATTCACTTAGCTATCAATACTTGGTTGGCTCAGTGGTTGATTATCTTGAAGGACTGGAAGGTTCTCGCTTTGTGGTGCAAAACCCGAATGCAACGACAACTTGCGGTTGCGGATCATCTTTCTCGATTTAATAGATTCTAAAGATAAAAAAGCTTCTAAAGATAAAAAAGCTTCTCAATTTGAGAAGCTTTTTATTCTTTATACCATCGTAATCGTACCTAAAATACGATCACCCGATGCACCTGTTACAGCGGGTAAATTCCCACTCAGTTGTTCAACGAAACGCATGGCTAACCATGCAAACGCCGTCGCTTCGACCCATGTCGGTGCTAAGCCAAGGGCATCCGTGGTTTGTACTGACCAATTGTGTTTGCGTAAGCGCCAACGTAATTGTTCCAATAAATAAGAATTATAAGCACCGCCACCACAAACGTAGAGTTCGCCTGTTTCCATGCTAGAACGATAGACTGCTTTTTGAATTGCCCTTACGGTAAGTTTCAGTAAGGTCGCTTGAATATTTTCAGGTGTATCTTCGAGTTCGTCATAGGTTAAATCATTGCGCCAATCGATCAGTTGATCATCTAACCAATCAATATTAAAGTCTTCGCGACCTGTACTTTTTGGAGGTTCTTTTGAAAAGTATTCGTGTGAGTGCAATCGATCTAATAGGGAACGTATTGGATGGCCATAAGCAGCCCAGTCGCCATTTTCATCGTATGGATGCCCTGTATGACGATGACACCATGCATCCATTAAGATATTTGCAGGGCCTGTATCAAAGCCATAAACACCGTCAAGGTTGTTGGCAGGCAACATACTGACATTGGCAATTCCACCCAGATTCAAAATCACCCGATGGATACTGTCATGCTGAAACAAAGCTTGATGGAAAGCTGGTACTAAAGGAGCACCTTGCCCTCCTGCAGCCATATCACGACGCCGAAAATCAGAAACCACGGGGAGTTGAGTAATTTCAGTGATGATATTTGGATCACCAATTTGTAAGGTAAAGCCATGCTCAGGGCGATGGCGAATAGTTTGCCCATGAGAACCAATAGCCTTGATTTGATTACGATCTAAATTGTTCCTTTCAATCAGCGTATTAATGCCATGTCCAATCATCTGTGCCAAAGCGACATCGGCTTTACCCATACGATCAATTTCATTGTCGTCAGGAAGCGTTAAAGCCATTAATTCATCGTGTAATTCAGGCTCAAAAGGCACAGTCAGTGTGGCATGTAGTGTTAAAGGGTCAAATGAACTTGCAACAATATCAACACCATCCATGCTCGTGCCTGTCATTACACCAATATAGATCGCGCTCATATACAACTTATCCTGCAAGATGCTGAAAAAATGTTAGTATATCGCACAAATTGAATAACTGATGTGTTTAGGTTTTGTGATGTCAAATTTCTTGCCAGCCGAAGAACAGCTTGCTCTCATTCAACGAGGCACGCACGAGATTATCTCTGATGAAGATTTATTGAAAAAACTGAAAGAGAATCGTCCACTCCGTGTAAAAGCAGGCTTTGACCCAACGGCTCCTGATTTACACTTAGGACATACGGTTCTAATCAATAAATTAAAAACCTTCCAAGATTTGGGACATGAGGTTACTTTCTTGATTGGTGATTATACCGCCATGATCGGTGATCCAACAGGCAAAAGTGCAACACGTCCGCCGTTGTCGCAAGAGCAAGTACTTGCCAATGCCAAGACTTATCAAGAACAAGTTTTTAAAATTTTAGATCCAAATAAAACCAAAGTTCGTTTTAACTCAGAATGGTTTAGCCAAAAAACTGCAGCTGATTTAATTCAATTGGCAAGTCAGCAAACTGTATCACGTATGCTGGAACGTGATGACTTTACCAAGCGCTATAACAACCACCAGCCAATCGCGATCCATGAGTTTTTATATCCATTGGTACAAGGCTATGACTCGATTGCGCTTGAAGCAGATGTTGAGTTAGGTGGAACAGACCAAACTTTTAACTTGCTCATGGGACGTACTTTACAAGGTCGTTACGGTCAAGAATCACAAGTCTGCATCACTGTACCGATTCTTGAAGGTTTAGATGGCGTCAATAAGATGTCTAAATCTTTAGGCAACTATATTGGTGTATTTGATACCCCAGGCGCAATGTACCAAAAAATCCTGTCAATGCCAGATAGCTTGATTGAACGCTACTTTGATTTACTCAGCTTTAAGTCACTTGATGAAATCAAAGTCTTGCTGGATGAAATGGCTGCGGGTCGCAATCCACAAGAAATCAAACGTATCTTGGCACTTGAGCTGGTGGAGCGTTTCCATGATGCAGAAGCGGCTGAAAATGCACACAAGAGCGCAGGCAATCGTGTAACCGAAGGCGAAGTACCTGAAGATACACCAGAAGTGACAATTTCTCGTGGTGAGTTTGGTGGTGAGTTATTTATTGCCACAATTCTTCGTGTTGCTGGTTTAAACCCAAATGCAGCTGCTGCAAAAGATGCCGTGGGTCGTGGTGCGGTTAAAGTTGACTGGAATGTGGTTGATATGAGCTTCTCTGTAAAAGAGAATGTCACTTTAATCATCCAATCGGGTAAAAAAGCGATTGCTCGTGTGACTTTTACTGATTAAATCACAATGGAAAAAATAAATAGCAGGCCATTAGCCTGCTTTTTATACGTAAATAGCTGATAAAAACAACGAAAACACTAATATTGTAGAAAAAAGAAACATGCAAAAGAAAATAATAAAAAAGGGGGTTGTGTTGGGAGAGGAATGGTGTAGAATGCACATCCATCGGCGGTGATGCAGATAAAAACTTGTTGAGAAACAAGGATTTGGCTAGATTGGTTGGATTCTTGGGTTGATTGGTGGGTTTTAAAAATATCGAAATTACCTGTTGACTTTAGTTTAGATTAGAGTAACATAGCCGACCTAGCTTGATGATGACGAATCATCGAGAAGATCATTAAGAGAATAGAAGAACAACTTGTGTGGATTTTTACTGGTTGATCAATCGAAAATATTTCATTGATTGAATGGTAGAAATTACTCGAAGTTTATTTGAGCGAATTTTTAGTCAGAAAATTGATGAGCCAGATTTGGTGTTTTGAATAAAGCACTATTGATTTTAAACTGAAGAGTTTGATCATGGCTCAGATTGAACGCTGGCGGCAGGCTTAACACATGCAAGTCGAGCGGTTTATTCTAGCTTGCTAGAATAGATAGCGGCGAACGGGTGAGTAATACTTAGGAATCTGCCTATTAATGGGGGACAACATTTCGAAAGGGATGCTAATACCGCATACGCCCTACGGGGGAAAGCAGGGGATCATTTGACCTTGCGTTAATAGATGAGCCTAAGTCGGATTAGCTAGTTGGTGGGGTAAAGGCCTACCAAGGCGACGATCTGTAGCGGGTCTGAGAGGA
>NZ_JANHGP010000071.1:0-24807 GCF_024494585.1 Acinetobacter sp. 5862 | reverse complement strand
TGCTGGCATATACAATTTAGATTGGGTGAAAGATAAACAATTAAATTGATTGAAAAATGATTTATGAAGGAAGTCTATTGATTGAGTGAAAACTTTTTATTAACTTGATCATATGTTTATTCCAACTAAAAGAGTGTAAATGAATAATGTTATTTTATTGCTTTTTTAGAAAATAGCTTGCGAGTACTGTCGTTACTTATTGGTCTTAATGTTTGTTTCTGTAATAAAATTTTAATAAGTGTAATATTCTATTTTTCAAATAATTAATTTAAGTTAGGCAAATAGTATGTCTAAATTTATCATAAACATACTGTTTTCGAGTCATGAATTCAATCATCAAGTTTTTCTAAAAAAAATTCAATAATTGCCCTGCATTTACTTTCTAATTGTTCAGCATAATCTAAATTAGCTTGTCGTAACTGAGGAATTGATAAGCCTGCATGCCGTATTTCACACGTATGCCCAATGAGCCATTTCTCAAAACTGTGTTGGTTTATCTCAAGATGAAATTGTAAAGCTAGAATATTATTTCCCACGGCGAATGCCTGATTTGGATAAATTTCTGAGCTAGCGAGTAAAGTTGCTTGTGATGGTAAATCGAAAGTATCACCATGCCAGTGTAAGACATGAATATTTTCTAATGCTGATAATGGGTTTTGATCAAGATTTTTTATTTCTAATGGGCTCCAACCAATTTCTTTTTGATGGCCTGCGTAGACTTTTGCACCTAATGCATGTGCGATCAATTGTGCGCCTAAACAAATACCAATAGTTGGTTTATTCGCATTCAAGCGTTGCTTAAGGCCTTCAATTTCTTCTATAAGAAAAGGGTAGTCTTCAGTTTCATAAACACCAATTGGTCCACCAAGGATAATGGTAAGACCTTCATAATTTAAAGCGGGTTTAAGATCATCCACACCCGCTTCAAAATAACGAACACGGAAACCGAGTTGATAAAAAATATCTTCTAATGAACCTAAATCTTCAAATGCAAGATGTTGAATTGCATAAACTGTTTTAGGCAAAGAAATTGAAGTATCCATAATCTGTGTAATCACTATAAATAGAACTTAGTTAAGGCATTTTTTGTTCAAGCCAAGAAAATAAATCCTCATAGACTTTCTTTCGCACAGGCGGTGCAGATAAGACTAAATCATGTAAGCCATTTTTGATTGCTAAGGTTTGTACATCACCTTTCATTTTCTTTGCATTGTGTATCATATCTTTGACATCTAAAATCACATCACTTTGCTGTGCATCAACACCCCATTTTTTTGGATATTTGGATTGGTGTGAATGCATAATCAAGGTTGGAATATTTAAACTAATACCGCGATGGATTTCTTTTTGTGCTTTGTGGATCGCATTTACAAAACATAAATGAACAAAAGGGAGTGATTTGGGCTTCCAATTTAAGTTGAAATCCCATTCACCATAGAAATCTTTATGTAGGCTTGGTGTATACCATTGATTTAAGCCACTTGGGAATTTACCATTTGGTAAACGTTCGCCAACTTCGCTTAATAAGGGAATACCAATTTTTTTCTCTATTACACTTTTATAAAAATCATAAAAAGGACTGTTGGTCCATAGTGCTTTAATCAGGCGATGATCTGGGTAATGTGCGGCGTAGAGCGTTGTAATTAAGCCGCCCGTAGAGTGCCCAGCAAGTAAAACTTGATTGTGATTTTCTTGACCAATAATTTCGAGTGCTTTAGTGATTTCAGCATCATATTCACGTAAGTCGAGTAGATAATAAAACTTCTGATGCGGTAATTTTGAGCGACCATATTTTCTGAGATCGAGAGCATAAAAATCATAACCATGCTGGTTAAATTGTTCTGCCATTTCTGTTTGAAAGAAGTAATCACAGAAACCGTGGATATATAGAACCGCTTTCTTGGTGGCTTGAGCTGATTTCTTGCGAACTAATGTTGCAACGACTTTCCCATCATAATCATCAGCAAAATTTAAAGTGAGTTGCTGATAATCTTCTCCCAATATATCTGTTTGATATTTATATGAATTTGAAATGTTCATTTTTATATCTAATCTGAATTAATTAAGAAACACATTAAATGAAAATGTTTGGATGTCAATGTAAAAGTGAGATACAAACAGTTCTCAAAATCAGTTTGAGTTTTTACTTTTACAAAAAAATCGTTAAGCTATGTGCTGTTGTTTTTGACTGAAGAAATTATGAAACAAGAGACTGCACTGAAGTTACTTAAAGCTGGGGAAAATGTTTTTTTAACAGGTTCCGCGGGTGCAGGAAAAACCTATACGCTAAATCAATATATTCACTATCTTAAAGCGCGAAAAGTCCCCGTTGCGATTACGGCTTCTACTGGGATCGCGGCTACGCATATGAATGGAATGACCATTCATACGTGGGCAGGGATTGGAATTAAAGATCGTTTGAGTGATGATGATCTGAAGCGTATGAAAGAGCGTAAATATTTAAAAGAGCATTTAGAAAATGCCCAAGTCTTGATTATTGATGAAATTTCAATGCTGCATGCCAAACAGCTTAATTTAGTCAATCAGGTGCTTAAATACTTCAAAGAAAGTGATGAAGCTTTTGGTGGAATTCAAGTCATTGTTGCAGGTGACTTTTTCCAGTTACCACCAGTAGGTAAGAAAGATGAAAGTAATCGAGATAAATTTTGCTTCATGTCTGAAGCGTGGGTTGAAGCAAAATTCCGAGTTTGCTATTTGACTGAGCAACACCGTCAGGATGATGAAATTTTAAATCAAATATTAAATGCGATTCGAGCACAGAGCATTCAGCAGAATCATATTTTTGCATTACAACAATCGCGTCAGCACGATATTGGCGAGACCTTTACCCGTTTATACACACATAATATGGATGTGGATAACATCAATTATCAGCATCTGAACGAAATTGAGAATGAAAGTCATCAATTTAATGCTGTTTTAGATGGTAATGAAAAATTAATCGAAACACTGAAGTCATCGGTACGTGCACCTGAAGAATTGACTCTTAAAAAACATGCCAAAGTGATGTTTGTCAAAAATAACTTTGATATGGGTTATATCAATGGCAGTTTAGGTGAAGTGATTGGTTTTGAGGAAGATGATAAACAAGGGATTTTACCAAAAGTCAAATTGACAGATGGAACGACATTACTTGTTGAACCAGAAACATGGTCAATTGAAAATGAAGCAGGCAAGGTGATTGCAAGTTATCAGCAAATTCCTTTACGTTTGGCATGGGCAATCACTATTCATAAAAGTCAGGGTATGACTTTAGAAGCAGCAGAAATTAATTTAACGCATACTTTTGAAAAAGGTCAGGGTTATGTGGCTTTGTCTCGATTAAAGTCACTAACTGGACTGAAATTGCTTGGGTTTAATGAACAAGCACTTGAGTTGGATAGTTTAGCAATTAAAGCAGACCGCCGTTTTCAGGAATTATCGACCGAAGCAGAAGTGAATTTTGAAAATATTGATCTAACCCCACAGCATAATGCCTTTATTCGTCATTGTGGCGGCACGCTGAATGCAACTGAAATTGCACGCAACGAGAAAAAACTTTCGAAAGGCGAAAAACAGAATTATGCAGCAGCGACTTTAGAGGAAACACGTGCTTTATTTGAAGATGGTTATGAAATTGAAGATATCGCGCATGAGCGAGGGCTAACGCCTGCAACGATTATTAACCATCTCGCGCGATTGCATAAAGAGCAAGGATTAGATATTTCCATTGCCAACCCCGGTGATGAAGTCGTTGAAGAAGTTCGTAAGATTTATAAACGTTTACACAAACGTAAAAATCCTGAGCATTTTACCGATGATGGTTCAATTAAGTTACGTCCAATTGTGGAAGCTACAAGTCCGCGTATGGCTTATGATCAAGTCCGTTTAGCATTACTGTTTATCGAATAAGGGATTTAAATGCCTCATCTGATTGCAAATTATTCAGCAAATTTAGCTGATCTTGATCAGCAAAAACTTCTTAAGCTAGTTAATACAGTACTGGTTGAGACTGGATTATTTAGTGCCCATGATATTAAGTCGCGCATTTTTAAAGATGAGGTGTTTTTGATTGGGTTGGAGGATCATCAAGAAGCTTATGTTCATCTAAAACTTTATATTTTGAGTGGACGAACCCAAATTCAGAAGCAAGCAGCAGGTGAGGCATTACTCCGATTGTTAGAACAAAAAGGTTATCTAAAAAATGAGGCTGAATATTCAATTCAATTATGTGTTGAAGTGATTGATATGCCAAAAGAGAATTATTTTAAGGCAACGATTCAAAATGATCATTAGAGAATGATCATTTAATTTCTCAATGCACAGATTATTTTGACCAATTTCGGGTATTTAATTTGAAGTTCTGCTCCATGAAGAAGCTGCCTATCCATAGAAAAGTGAGCACTATCATAGTGATTGTCTGGAAATAAGTCATAAACAGCATCACGAATAGGAGTTTCACTTTCATCATTATTATTCAAAAGGTAGGCTTCATCAGCACAATAGAGTAGTTCCTCTGCCCAACAATTACTAATATCGAAACTATATTTCCCATTAATAAAACTTTGTATATCACTTCTAATATCATCAAAAAATGTTTTACCTTTAAGAATTAGCCAACATCGGAAATAAATAAAACCATCATCAGATAGGTATGAGTCGAAATTATAAATATCATGATCTTTAGTGAAATCACATTCAAGAATCATGGATAACTCAGCAATTTCAGCCTTATAAAGTTGAGAGAGCTTCTTTTGTAATGTTTTTTCAAAGATGATGAGTTGTTCTTTATTTAGTTTAGACAGGTATAGGGTTAAATTTTTTAAATGTGTATCTATATCATATTCATTCCAAGGTAGATCTTTTTGGGTATTTGAAATGTCGATTGCAAGCCAAAATAGAAGATCATCAGGATTAGAATTAGGCTTATATTCAAATAAAGACATTATTTTTCTCGTTATATTTAAAGTTCTAAAATTTCAATGTCTACATATTGCTGAATTAAATTATCATCGAGCATATGAATATAATCTAAAAAAGCGACATTAAAGCTTCCAACTGTTTGGGCGTGGTCATATGCCAGTTTGCCTGCAATAGCAAAATGAATATGTGCAGCAAGCGCCGCAATGGTTGAATTCGTTACTGCATGATAAGCGGCGGTTAATGCACCTAGAGCGCATCCTGTTGCAGTAATTTTAGGCTGTAAATGGCAACCACCATTTACTTTGATTACCATATCCAATTGTTTGGAAATGATATAGTCAGATTCACCAGAAATCGCAACACACTCTGTATGCTGTAACAAGCTTTTTGCTTGAGCATAAACATCATGGCTATTTAATGTGCTATCAACACCTTTAGATTGAACTTGACTGCCCGCTAAAGTGCTGATTTCAGAGGCATTGCCACGGATAATCGTAGGTTGAAACTTGAGTAATTGATCGACAGTTTCACTACGCCATTTCAGGATTGCTCCATAGCCAACAGGATCGAGTACCCATGGTCTTTGTTGCTGTTGTGCTGTCTCAGCAGAAATGAGCATCGCTTGAGTTTGTTCAGTCGTCGGTGTACCAATGTTGATGTTTAAAGCTGCACAAATGTTTGTAAAATCTGCTGCTTCAAATGGATTGTCGATCATTGCGGGCGATGCACCAGCTGCAAGTAAGATATTTGCGACGTAATTATTGGCGACACTATTGGTAATACATTGTACCAATGGGGCTTGTTGCTGAAGAGCTTGCCAAGCTTCAATCACTTGTTCAATCAGTTGTTGTTTTTGTGACATTCATCACCCCTTAAAAATTTACAAAAATAATAGTTTAACGCGTAAAGTAGTGGTCTTGATGCTTACATCGACGACAAATCAATGATACATAGTCTGTAGCATCATAATCGACTACAAGATCATTTGAACCGCAATACATGCAACGCTTTACTGCGTAAAAATTTAAACGAGCTTCAATCTTGCGCCAAGATTTCCAGACAGGTTGAATAAAAACACTTTCGTCATAACCCAAGAATTTAAATAATAATACTTCGCTCATTTTACTAAATGGAATGGTGTATGGGCGAGGTAATGTCGTGGTTTCCCAACGTTCAGCCAAAGCGCGTTCACGATATTGTGCTAATGTCTTTTTGAGTAAGTTGGTATTAATAAATTTATCGTTTCTTGGCTGCAATGCTTTTTGCTTATAGAGATACTCTAACGCAGTTTGAATTAAGTAAAAAATTTGACCCACTGCGAGTCCTTCCATCAAGCGATAGCAAAAGGCCTGAAAGGAGCGATTGCCTGCAATTTGAATTCCCCAAGTTCTACAATAAAACTGCATGAACTGGACGATTTCTTGATAAAGAATCAAATACAAAGCATCTTTAACTTCATCTGTTGTTTTGAAGGGAATACCCAAACTTAGATTCTCATAAAACCAATGGCGCAATTGTTGGGTTACACTAAATAGACTCGGATCAGAATAACCATCAAGCCGAAGATTAAGATAAAAATGTTCTGGTTCTAGGCTCGAATCTTGTGATTTAAAGATGCCTAATTTGAGTAACTCTTGAACGAGTTGATTTTGAAATAAATAATTGGGGGTGAAATCATGATATTTAATATTCTTCCAGTGGATGAATTCATCATGCTGTACATCTTCACGAGCATAACTGTCCAATAAACTTAGTAAAAATAATTTATGCATAAAGCTGAGTTGATTCAGGCTATAAATCACTTCATCTTTGACTTTGTATTTACGTTGTTCTTGTAAAATAGTTTGTTGAGTTTGTTTTTTGCGCTGAGCTGTGCATTGAGCACAATGGCAATTCAGTTTGCTCTCACTTTTAAATACACGATGTTGGCAATGGCTACATTCGTGAAATTGAATTTCTTGTGAATATTGTTCAGCTTCAATCCAGAACATGGATGCTTGGCACAATGGGCAATGGCTACTTTCATCTAACTGCTTTTGCAGAATCTGTAAATCCATTGACAATAAACCTATATAACCACGAAATGAAAGGATTATACATTGCTCGTGCTCGGAGTGAGAAAAAGATTATTTGCACTGAAAAAGTGGTTTTGTATTGAGATTTAATCCACTGAATTTTATATAAAAGCTAAGCAGGTGGCTTATCCATTTTTTAAAATATGGTAAATTTCTGTCCCAATTAAAAGATGTTATTAAGTTTGTTTTAGAAGTAGAAAGAGATAAGGATGAATAATCAATATTGTTGAAATGCTCTATTGCATTAATTGCTTGTTTTACAAGTATTCTCTCAGATGTAAGTACAATTGAAGGCTATTGGCGCAGTATTGATGATCGGACAGGCGAACAACTGACTATTATTGAAATCAAGAAAGCAGCGGATAACACTTATCGCGGAAAAATCGTTTATATCTATCCGAATGCACAAGGGGCGATCGTAACACATTGTGTTAACTGTCCACCGCCGTATACAGGAAAGCCACGTTTAGGTTTAGAAGTTTTAACTGGTTTGGTTGAAGACTCCAATAAAGCAAATAGTTTTATTAATGGACGCATCTTAGAGAGCAAAACTGGAAAAGTGTACAAAGGCAAAGCTCAGTTAAGTGCTGATGGTAAGCATTTAAATATCCGCGGTTATGTTGGAATTTCAGCTTTGGGTAGAAATACGGTTTGGATATGCACAGATAGTGTGAACCCGTAATCATTTCTTTTTTAATATATGAATTGCTTAAAATTTATTGTGATTTTAAACAATTAAATATCCACTCGTCTTGTTGACTGTCTAAGAACATTGGAATAAAAATGTATATCAGATGGATCTATTTTGCACTTAGGGAGAGCATATTATGCAAAAACATTCACTCATGAAAGGAATCGTGGGAATTTCATTTGCCCTATTCGCAACTGCTAATTTCGCGATGACACCTGAAGGTTTTTGGAAAAGTATTGATGACCGTACGGGCGAACAGCTTTCAATCGTAGAAATTAAAAAGAAACCTGATAATACTTATACAGGAACAATTGTATATCGTTACCCTGTTCCAGGTGGTGGTAGTGTATTAACCAATTGTGTGAAATGCCCTGAGCCTTTCAAAAACAAACCTATTTTAGGACTTCAGATCGCATCAGGTTTGCGAGAAGACCCTAAAAATCCAAACCATTTTATAGACGGAAAAATACTCGAACCTAAAACGGGCAATTTTTATAAAGGCAAAGCTCAGTTAAGTGCTGATGGTAAACGTTTACGCATGCGCGGATATATGGGGATCTCTGCTTTAGGTCGTACCCAAGTTTGGATTAGGACTGACAGTGCCAATCCATAACCCTGTTGAACAAATAAATTTGGTTCAATATTTGGGTTTATATCTAAATGAATTCATGTCTAATCGTCTTTTAGTCATTTTATGAATTCATCTATGTAGATCAGTGTCAATGCTTTGATATTGAATCAGAAAGGTTTTTTATGCTATATCCTAAGAGGTCGAGCATAAAAAAGATTTTTCTTATTCAAAACGTTGAGGCTTCTATGTATAAAAATTCATTAAAGAAATGCCTAATCGGAATGGTATTGGCTATTACAAGTATTAGTAGTTATGCAAGTTCAATCGAGGGTTACTGGAAAAGTATAGATGATCGTACGGGTGAGCAGCTTTCAATTGTCGAAATTAGAAAAGGCACAGACGGTTATTATCATGGCAAAATTGTCTATCGTTACCCCAATGCACACGGTATTAAGCTAGCCAATTGTGTTAAATGCCCTGAACCATATACCAATCATCCAATCCTTGGCTTAGAAATCTTATCAAAGCTCAAAGATAATCCTGAAAATCCAGATGCGTATATTGATGGTAGAATAATGGAACCTACCAGTGGCCGGATCTACAAGGGCAAGGCACTTGTAACGAGTGATGGTAAGCGTTTACGGATGCGTGGCTATATGGGGATCTCGGCTTTAGGGCGGACTGTGGTTTGGCTAAGGACGGATCATGCCAATCCTTAAAAATCTTGTAATTTGATAGAAATGTGAAGAATCTATTTTGTATTTAAAAAATATTATCGTTGATTACATGAATTATATCAGTTAGATAAGTTTTTTAAAGCAAAAGAACGCACCAGTAGAGTGAAAGTTCTAGTGAAGTGTGATAAGTTTCAATAATTAAACCTATAAAGATGAATGGGCTAGTTTTTAAAAGACGGGGTTAGTATGCTAAATCAAATGTTTATGAAAGGAATCGTGGGTTGGGCTATTGCTTTTGCAAGCGTGACAAGTTTTGCTGCATCGATTGAGGGTTACTGGAAAAGTATTGATGATCGTACAGGTGAGCAGCTTTCGATTTATGAAATTAAGAAAGGTGCCGATGGGACGTTTCATGGAAAAATTCTTTATCGTTACCCTGCTCCTGGTGGTGTGGCATTAACCCATTGTACAAAATGTCCTCCTCCATATACTAATAAACCATTAGTTGGTATGGAAACATTTTTGGGGTTTAAACAAGATGAAAAAAATCCAAATTTGTACATGGATGGTCGTGTGTTAGAACCTAAGAGCGGTAAAATCTATAAAGGCAAGGCGAACTTAAGTGCTGACGGTAAACGTTTACGTCTGCGTGGATATGTAGGTATTTCTGCACTAGGTCGTACACAAGTGTGGATTCGTACTGATAGCCCAAATCCTTAGTTTTAATTTGACTAAAACCTCGAATTTCAGATTCGAGGTTTTTTTATTGGGTAAACTAAACAGGGCACGGTATATTTTCGTCCTCCTGACCGATTTTTTTGGCGTTTATAAGCGCTTGAACTTTTTTACTTGGTAATTTTTCTTTTCCAAGTTCGTCATAGGTATTCACGATATTCGTTACTTCTAAGCTGCTGAGTTCGATTCCTTCTGCTGTTAAAAAAACGGAAATGACATGATGATCCACACCTGCTTTTGCGAGATCATGGATCGCTTTAATATTTTCTAAACGATATAAGTGTGCTTTTAATTCCATCGTCTTAACCCTCGCTTGTTTTATTGTATTACCTACATTGGCATATAAACTTAAGCAATAACCGTGCACAAAATGTAAAGCGCATAAAAAAAATGTAATTCGAACCTTAGAATTTGGTTAATTTTGTAGCGTTTATTTAAAATTAGAAAATACTGTTGTTATTCTGTCTAAATAAAATTCCATTTTAATCAATTAATTTGAAAATCACTGAACTAAACCCCAATAAAAATACTTGAAACTAAGATATGGGCTTAAAGACAGCTTTTGTAAGTTGGCGTATGATCGACTAATCAAGAAGTCTTGATAACAAGACCATCCGACATGATGAACGATAAGGAATACTGATGAATATTGCAGCACAGCCTCCTGTACAAGCAGATCAAACGATTTATTTAAAAGATTATCAAAAGCCATCGTTCTTGGTTGAATCAATCAACTTAAATATTCAAGTTTATGATGATCATACGATTGTTGATTCTACACTGGTGATGAAGCGTCAGGCAGCGGGTGAGCTGGTATTGTTGGGTCGTGATCTGGAGTTACAATCCATTCAAATGAATGGACAGTTGTTGAATGCTGGTCAGTATCAACTGGACAGTGAACAATTGGTGATCACCGATGCACCAGATCAGGTCATTGTGCAAACCAAAGTGATTATTCATCCTGAATCAAATACCCAGCTTGAGGGGTTGTATAAGGCAGGTGACTTATTTGTCACCCAGAATGAGCCTGAGGGCTTCCGTAAAATTACATTCTATCCAGACCGTCCAGATGTGTTGGCGGAGTTTACCACCCGTGTTGAAGCGGATAAAAAATATCCAGTATTACTTGCAAATGGTAACTTATTGGAAACGGGTGAAGCTGGGGAAGGTCGTCATTTTGCAATTTGGCAAGATCCAACCAAAAAGCCAAGCTATTTATTTGCCTGTGTGATTGGTGATTTAGCGGTACTGAAAGATCGTTACACCACATCAGAAGGCCGTGATGTTGCTCTTGAAATTTATGCAATCGATAAAGATATTCCAAAATGTCACATCGCAATGGAAGCATTAAAGCATTCGATGTGTTGGGACGAAGAACACTATGGTCGTCCGTATGATCTCGATAACTACATGATTGTCGCCGTCAGTCAGTTCAACATGGGTGCAATGGAAAATAAAGGTTTAAATATCTTTAATACATCTTGTGTACTTGCCGATGAGGAATACACCACTGATGCTGCGATTATGCGAGTTCAATCTGTAATTGCACATGAATATTTCCATAATTGGACAGGCAACCGAATTACCTGTCGTGACTGGTTCCAGTTGTGTTTAAAAGAAGGCTTAACGGTTTTCCGGGATCAGTCTTTCTCTGAGGATTTACAATCAGCGGCCGTACAACGAATTGATGATGTAGCGGTATTGAAATCGCATCAATTCCCTGAAGATGCAGGACCATTATCACATCCACCTCGTCCAGACCATTTTGTTGAAATCAATAACTTCTATACCGCGACAGTGTATGAGAAGGGTGCTGAAATCAATCGCATGATGGCAACTTTATTGGGGAAAGAAAAATACCGTAAAGGCACAGATGAATATTTTCTGCGTCATGATGGGCAAGCAGTTACAGTTGAAGACTGGGTTGCGGCATTGAGTGCAGGTTCAGGTGTTGATCTCTCTAACTTCCTCACATGGTATAACCAACCGGGGACACCAAAGTTAGAAGCTCAAGGTGAATATGATGCTGCTGCACAGACTTATCGTTTAAGCTTCAAACAAAGTTTGAAAGCACATCCAAAATATCCAAACCTCAAAGCAGTGCCAATTCCTGTGGCTCTCGCATTATTCAATGCCAATACAGGTGAGCAATACACCTTGCACAGCACTGATCTGTTTGTAAATGAGGTCAAAGATGGGGTGTATCTGTTCGATCAGGATAAGGCAACGATTGAATTTACAGGCGTAACTGAACAACCAGTGGCATCACTGTTGCGTAATTTCTCTGCACCTGTGAATTTAGTCTTTGATTATTCTGATGATGATCTTGCCTTCTTGATTCAGCATGAAACTAATGGCTTCAACCAATGGCAAGCGACACAAACTTTATTAGAGCGTATTCTTTTAGAAGATCATAAGGTGGATACCTATATTCAGGCAATTAAAAATACCTTGCCAGACTTAGTGAATAAAGATCCGTTATTGGCATCTCGCTTATTTGATGTACCGAGTGAAAACTATTTAGGCAGCCGTATTGATCAAGACTATGAGCCTGAATTGATTCGAGAGAAGCGTGAAGCTGTGCTGGATCGTTTAGCACGCGATCTTGGCTCATTTTGGAAAGAAACGTATTTGGCTTTAGACCCAGACCAGCAAAAAGAGTTCTCTTTGGCAATGGGCGTGCGTTCATTGAAAAATATCACCTTGAATATGTTGGCGCGTCAAGGTGATGAATCTGTGTTTGATTTGGCTTATACCCAATATCAACAAACAGGCAATATGTCTGAACGTTTAGGGGCATTACGCGTTTTGGTCTGGAATGATGCGCCACAAGCGCAAGCTGCACTTGCAGATTTCTATAAGCGTTTTAAAGATGAAGCCTTGTCTTTAGATCAATGGTTTAGCATCCAAGCATCGAATCCATGTGCGACAGCGGAAACGATTGAGTATCTGACTAAGCACGCCGATTATGATTTGGGAACACCGAACCGTATCCGTGCAGTGAGTGGTGGACTAGCTGCAAATCCAGTCAATACGTGGAGCTTTGGTGTTGATCATTTCATCGAGCTTGCCGCTTATTTGGATGAGAAAAATCCAATTTTAGGTTCGCGTTTATTACAAGTACTGTCTCGTTGGTATACTTTAGCCGAACCACAACGTAGTCAGGTGCAACAGGCGCTTAAGGCGTTACAGCCTAAAGTGAAATCGAAAAATGTAGCAGAAACATTGAACAGTTTACTCAGTATTTAATTTACTGATTAAATGAATGCAAAAAGGATGTCGTCAGACATCCTTTTTTATTTGACAATTAATATTGTCAAAAATAGTATGGAAATCATTTGAATACGAATGACTATAATGGAAATAAAAACAATCACATTACCGACACGTAAAATCGAAGTTGAAGTGTATGCACCTGCACAGACGTCAGAAAAAGTCCCTGCAATTTTATTGCTGCATGAGTTGTTTGGCATTCTCGATGTGTATCGGGAAGATGCGAAGGACTTGGCAAATCGTGGCTATCTGGTTTATGTACCCAATTTATTTGGTGGTGGTGCAGTCAAGTATTGTATTCGTGCAATGGTCAGTAAGGCTGGGCGAATCAATTCAGCTGATAGTGAAGTTAATCAAGAAATTCATGTCTTGTTAGATGCGTTAAAGGCAGACCCAAGATCCAATGGTCGCTTGGGCATGCTGGGACAATGTTTAACGGGTGGTTATGTGATTCAAATGGCCAAGCGTGAGGACATGCTGGCACCTGTGGTTTATCATCATTCACTGGGAATTCAAGGTGCAGGCGTACCGAAAAAAGAATCTCTGGATGACATTCGCATTTTGCAGGGGCATTGGTCAAATGTTGATCCATTCTGTCCAGCAACCAAGCGCAACAAACTGATTCAGCAACTGGGTGATCGGGTTGAAGCCTATACCTATAACATGCCGCATGGTTTCCGCAGTGTCAGTCGTAGCCTCCCTGAAGCAAAGGTGGTCTGGCAGCGTACAGTTGAATTTTTTGATCGTGAATTAAAACAAAATATTGTATAAATGATATGCTTAGGCACATATCATATTATAAATATTGATTCTTATAGAAATAAAATGAGAGGGGAAAATGTCACATACATACGAATATGCAGGTTTTTGGATACGCTTTCTTGCGTCTATTATTGATTCGATTATTCTGATTGTCGCTTTGATTCCGATCATGATGATTATCGCACCAAATGCTGCAAGTGGTTTTACAGGCTGGACATGGTCAGATTGGCTTGGCCAGATTATTGGTGCAGTTTTTTATATTGTATGCTGGGTAAAATTTGCAGGAACACCTGGAAAACGTTTATTACGTTTAAAGGTACTGGATGAAAAAACAGGCGAAAACCTCACGGTTGGGCAAGCTATTCTTCGTTATATTGGTTATTTTCCATCTACGCTGGTTTTCTTTCTCGGTTTTATCTGGATTGCATTCGATAGTAAAAAACAAGGCTGGCATGACAAAATCGCAAAAAGTGTAGTTGTACGTGAGTTGTAACTTTAGATTTTCAAGATGAACACAAAAAAGTCGTCATGGTTGACGGCTTTTTTGTTTCTATCCACATGAAAATAAATGAATTGAGAGGCGATGTCTCATAAATGATATATCAGTCTTTTAAGCTTTCACATAGAATAAAATCGCATTGATAAAAATGAGAACAACATGAGTTCAGAGGCACATTCAATCAGCTTAATTGCACCCGTGGTTTTATTGGCTGCAGCTGTGATTGCAGTCCCTATTTTTAAACGAATAGGTTTGGGTTCGGTACTGGGTTACTTAATTGCAGGCTTGATCATTGGACCATTTGGCTTTGCTTTCTTCCAAGACTCCGCATCAATTTTACACATCGCAGAGTTAGGAATCGTCATGTACCTGTTTGTGATTGGGCTGGAAATGCAGCCTTCACATTTATGGGGACTCAGACGTGAAATCTTCGGTCTAGGCACTTTACAGATTGTAGCCTGTGCGGCAGCACTGACAGGTGTGGGGCTTTTATTTGGATTTAAATGGCAAGTTGCATTTATTGGTGCAGCAGGTTTTGTACTGACGTCTACCGCAATTGTGATGCAACTCTTGGGTGATCGTGGTGATATTGCACAGCCACACGGTCAAAAAATTGTCGCAATTTTATTATTTGAAGACTTATTAATTGTCCCATTATTGGCAATTGTTGCTTTTATGGCACCGAATCATGTGGTGGAAAGTACCTCAGCACGTTTGGAAAATATAGGTATTGGTTTAATTGCAATTGCAGGTTTAATCGCCGCAGGTTATTGGTTGCTCAATCCTTTATTTAGATTGCTTGCTGCTGCAAAAGCACGAGAAGTGATGACTGCTGCTGCACTTTTAGTGGTGTTGGGTGCTGCTTTATTGATGCAAGTCAGTGGCTTATCTATGGCAATGGGGGCATTTCTTGCAGGTGTGTTGCTATCAGAATCAACTTTTAGACACCAAATTGAAGCCGATATTGAGCCATTTCGAGGAATTTTATTGGGGTTATTTTTCCTTGGTGTTGGAATGTCACTGGATTTATCGGTCGTGAAGCAAAACTGGCAGCTGATTGTCAGTGGCGTTATTGCAATGATGTTTGCGAAATCACTCATGATTTATATCATTGCGCGAATAACCCAAAGTCGGCATACGGAAGCTTTGGATCGTGCTTTATTGATGGCGCAAGGCGGTGAGTTTGCTTTTGTTCTGTTTTCTACTGCTGTCTCCGCTCAAGTCATTGATAATACCGTTAAGTCGAATCTAACAGCAATTATTGTACTGTCTATGGTATTGACTCCAATCTTAGGCATTGTGTTTAAACGTTTTACCGAAACCAAAGATCAGATCAATTTAGACAATGTCAATATTGCTGAAGGCTTGAGTGGCAGTATTCTAATGATTGGTTTTGGCCGTTTTGGGCAGGTGACCAGTCAATTATTACTGGCAAGAGGCGTTGATGTCACCATTATTGATAATGACATTGACATGATTCAAAACGCGGAAAAATTCGGTTTTAAAATCTATTATGGTGACGGTTGCCGTCTGGATATTCTGCATGCTTCAGGAGCCGCCACAGCTCAGGCAATCGTGGTGTGTGTCGATAGTAAAGAAACCACCAATCGAATTGTGGAACTGGTGACGCATGAATTTCCACTGGCCAAGCTGCTGGTACGTTCCTATGACCGCGAACACTCACTTTATTTAGTCAAGCAAAAAGTGGATTATATGATTCGTGAAACCTTTGAATCAGCAATCAAGTTTGGCGGCGTGATTTTGCAAGAACTGGGTGTCGATGAAGATGAGGTTCAGCGCATTGCCGATGAAATTCGTGAGCGTGATAATGAGCGTTTTGAAACAGAAATTGCTGCGGATGATGTCTATGCTGGGGTGGGTTTACAATACTCACATTCTCATCCTCGACCTACAGCGCCATTGATTCGACCTAAACAAGCAGGACGAATTTTAAATGGTGAAGAAACTGAAAAGGATGTAGAAGATAGGTAAATCGATTTTGAAATAAAATGGATTTAAATAAGTCTTAGCTAGACTAAACTAAGACTTATTTTTTAATTTAAATTTGAATAAAACTAAAACAAAAATACCCAATAAAAGCCCCCAAAATGCAGAACCAATTCCCCAAAATTGAACTCCTGATGCGCTACATAAAAAGGTGAGTAATGCTGCTTCTCGTTCTTCTACGTTTGCAAAAGCCACTGCAATGTTATGGCTAATCGTGGCAAATAGGGCAATACCTGCAAGTGCAACAATAAAAATAGGCGGAAATGACATGAGTAAGCTGACTAAGGTTGCAGCGAAAAGCCCCATTAAAATATAAAACAAACCACAGCTTATACCTGCAATATAGCGTTTGCTCGGATCAGGATGCACTTGATCATCTAAGCTGACTGCTGCACTAATCGCGGCTAAATTGATCGAGAAACAACCAAAAGGGGCGAAAATCGTATGTGCAATGCCTGTCCAGCCTACAATTTGATTGACGTGTGGGTGATAACCATAACTTTTGATCATGGCGATACCGGGCAAATTTTGTGAAGTCATATTGATGACAAACAAGGGTAAGGCTAGCCCCAGTAATGCAGACCATGAAAATGAGGGTTGCATCCATACAGGTTGAGTAAAAGACCAAGTGATTGAATGTAATTGAAAATCAATAAAGAGCGGGCAAATCATCGCTCCTAAAATCACTGTCAGCACAATGCTATAACGAGGCAATAAGCGTTTTGACACAAGATAAATTGCTAACATGCTTAAGATAAAGCCGAGTTGACTTTCTAAGTTGCTAAAAATCTGAATTCCAAATTTTAATAAAATCCCAGCAAGCATCGCACATGTGAGGCTTTGAGGAATATGCGCAAGTAACTTTTGGAAAATGCCTGAAAATCCAACGATTGCGATTGCGACGCCACAAATTAAGAAAGCACCAATTGCTTCATACAAGTCATAATGGCCAGTCGATGCAATGATCAGTGCAATCCCTGGGGTTGACCATGCTGTAGCAACTGGATATTTATATTTCCAAGATAAGATGAGTCCTGATAATCCAATCGCTAAACCTAATGCCCAAAACCAAGAGCTGATTTGTGCTGTATTTGCACCTAAAGATTGTGCGCCTTGGATCACTAATACAGCAGAAACGCTAATCCCAATCAGGAAGGTAATAAAACCAGCAAAAACGGCAGGAATCGAAAAATCTTGAATTAGACGTTGCATCAAGGCATCTATACTTGATTAAAATTTATTGAAAAGTATATCGTTAATTCAGCGGAAATCGTAGTTTAAAAATGATTGAATTAATTGATCATATGATCAAAACATTATTATGTAAGGGTAGACGTTGCCAACCGTAATCCAAAAATAAAAAATAAAATACCCACGCTACAAACACCTCCAGCGGCAAGTTTGTAATTATGTTTGAAAAAGTTTGCTAATTTAACACCTGAAAAAATCAGAGCAGTCAGATAGGTAAAACTGACTAGTTGCACAATAATGGCTAAGATCAGAAAGCTGAGTGCTGGATAAGCATAATTGGGTTGTACAAATTGCACGAAAAAAGACAGGAAAAACAGAATCGCTTTAGGATTGAGTAAACTGATACTGAGTGCGGTACGATAGGGATGAATTTGATCTAAACGAGGTAAATCAGCCATTTCTGTAGGATGTGCAGGCTTATTCCATGTCTGATACGCACTTTGTAATAGCTTGAAGCCTAGGTAGGCGAGATAACAAGCGCCTGTTAATTTTAAAACGATAAATAAAATCGGGAAGGCTTTTAATAATGATGCCGCACCTAAGACCGTACACAGGATTAAAATCGAATCGCCTGTGAATACGCCACATGCCGCAGCATAACCTGTACGAATACCATAGCGTGAAGCGACCGACATCACATATAAAGAGTTTGGGCCAGGCAATAACACAATTAAGATTGTACCAATAATGAAAGTGGTTAAATCTGTTATGCCGAACACAATCTACTCATTAAAAAACCGATTTTCATTAATATAACAAAAATCGGTTTTTATAGGTGAAAAATAAACTAATTAAGGTCGAATCTCTGCATCAATACCAAAAGATTCACGCAGTAATAAACTCAAATGATCACGTGCTTTGATAAAGCCATCAATACCACCTTGTAGTAATTGGAAAGCCATTAAATCTTGCTCAAGTTCAGCTTTAAAACTTTCTTTGGTCTGGGCAGAACGTTCAATTTTTTCCGCCTGTTGTGCAGCCTCATTGCTCAGTTGCGCTGTAACCGTTTGTTGATCCTGATCCAGTTGTGCCAATAAATTTGGCGCAATGGTCAATAAATCACAACCTGCCAAACCAAGGACTTGTGCTGTGCTACGGAAACTTGCCCCCATGACCTGTGTTGGAATGCCGTGTTGCTTGTAGTAGTTATAGATTTTCTTAACCGATAATACGCCTGGGTCTTTTTCAATTGGATATTGATCAACGCCCTCAGCCTTTTTATACCAATCCAGAATACGGCCAACAAAAGGGGAAATCAGCGTGACTTTGGCATCAGCACAGGCTTGGGCTTGATGTAGGCCAAACAACAAAGTCAGGTTACATGGAATCCCTTCAGCCTCTAAAACTTTAGCTGCTTGAATGCCTTCCCATGTTGACGCGATCTTGATTAGGATACGAGATTGTTCAATACCATAATCTTGGTAAAGTTTAGAAAGTTCACGCGCTTTGGCAATTGTCGCATCAGTATCATAAGAAAGAGAAGCATCGACTTCAGTTGAAACACGCCCATCAATCAATTTTAAAATTTCAACGCCAAACTTTACTGTCAAAATATCAATGGTGCGTTCAATCAGTTCATCACTTTGATAGCCTTCTTGTTTTGCTTGTGTATAAGCATCTTCAATCAGCTGTTTACTTTCAGGTTGTTCAGCCGCTGCTGTGATGAGTGATGGATTGGTTGTTGCATCTAAGGGACGAAATTTTTCAATCGCTTCTAGATCACTACTATCGGCAACAACGGTTGTTAAATTTTTTAATTGGTGTAATGCAGTCTGAGTCATTGATATAGCGTTCTTACTTAAACAGAATTATGGATAACTTCTTTATAGCACAATCTACAGGAAAGCAAAGCATCGCTTTCAATACATTTAAATCTGAGTGATTTACTCTATTTTCTTGGTTGCTGACGTTGTTGTCGAATATGCTCAATCAAAAATCTAGCAGCAACACCTAACTCGCTTTCTCGACTCCAGACTAGATCGACATAGTATTCAAACTTAGGTGTGAAATCATAAAGTTCCAAAACTTTTAGTTTTTTCTTTAGTTCAGGATTCTCATTAAACATTTCTAAGGGCAAAACTCCCCAACCTAAATTCCGAAGAATCATCATACAAGCAGAATGATGATTATCTGTACGCCAATAGTCTTTAGAAAATAACAATTCAGGTTTAATGCTATGGTCACGGCTAGCGACCACGATTTGGCGTGTCTGCACCATTTGCTCAAATGAAATTTGCTCAAATTGGGCTAAAGCATGACCTTGAGCAATCACTGGAACAAGAGCTTCTCTTTTTAATTCAACAAATTGTTCACGACTATCTAATTGTTCTCGTTCAAACATCAGTGCAAGTTGTGCAGACTGATCCAGTAACATCTGTAAAGCATCTTCCTGAGGAGCAGAAAAAATATTAATAGTCAGATTTGGAAAATGTTGTTCAAGCAACGTAATGTAATCGGTCCAATTGGTATGTAGCAATTCAGAAACCACGACAATGTTTAAAGTTGACTCTAGTCCAGCGCTGAGTGCATGAGCATGTTGTTTCCATTGATTGATTTCAATCAAAAGTTTTTGAGTTTTCTCATATAAAACCATTGCCGCAGGTGTTGGTGTAGGTTCACGTCCAATTCGCTCGAATAAATTGAGATTCAGATCAATTTCTAAATTGGCAATTGACATACTCACTGCCGAAGGAACTTTGCCGAGTTTCCGCGCAGCAGCCGAAAATGAACCTGTTTCGATTACGGTCTGAAACATGAGAAGTTGTTCTTGATTAATATTCATCTGTCAAAACCAATCTATCAAAAAAAGTGAAAGAACCTGATTGGATTAATCAGAATTATAAAAATAAAATGGCGCGTATCCAAATAAAAGAGTGTTAGAAAATGTTGATTTCCAGAAGAAGACTCATTCATGCAATTAGCTATGAAGTGATCTTATTGGTCATCATCGCAATTGCGTTAAGTTTTATTTTTAGTATGCCTTTGGAGGTGACTGGTATTCTAGGTGTAATCATGGCCATCATTTCAGTGATTTGGAATATGATTTTTAACCATTATTTTGAGAAAGTTGAACATAAATATCAGTGGAAACGAACGATTCCTGTGCGTATCTTGCATGCGGTTGGTTTTGAGGGTGGTTTGATGCTTGCGACCATTCCAATTATTGCTTATATGATGAAGATGAGCTTTATTGATGCATTAATTTTAGATTTTGGTCTAACGATGTGTATTTTGGTTTATACCTTTATCTTCCAATGGTGTTATGACATGGTAGAAGAGCGTTTCTTTCCTGATGTGAAATTTGCATCTTGATATATAAATAAAGGCATTGTTTAGTAGACTCTTTTAAACAATGCCTTAAAATCACATAATTGATTAAAATAAAAAGGATTTTTGATACTTATTATGGATACAGATCATTTCTGGAAAACTTTTGTGATAATTCATGGTTTCGTTATTTCTTTTATATATTGATCTATATGCTAGCTGATCAATTGTCTTAGAAGCTAAATAGCCTAAGTAGATCTCAAACAGAATAGAAAATTCACATCCCTAAAAAAACTCCATGCTAAACTAAGCGCATTGTCTTTTCGATTACATGATTTTCTCTATGTTTCAACAAGAAATCTTTCAATTAAACCTACAACAATTCAAAGCAGGTGAAAAGCGCTGGATTGGTTCCTTACGTGGATCATCAGCAGCATTATTATTTAAAGAAATTGCCACGCAAAGTTCAAATCTATATGTGATTGTTGCGAGAAATAATCAGCATCTTGCTCAGCTCGAAAGTGAACTTGAATTTTACGGGATAAAACCAACGATTTTTCCTGATTGGGAAATTTTGCCTTATGACCGTTTATCTCCGCATCAAGATATTGTTTCTGAACGTTTGGCGATTTTAGCGAATATGCCACAAAAGGGTATTCTACTGGTTTCTGCCAGTACCTTAGCGCAACGTGTTGCACCGTACTCATGGGTGGTTGGTGAACATTTTGATATTAAAGTTGGACAACGACTTAATTTGGAAGCACAGAAAAAGCAACTGGTGCAGGCGGGTTATCGTTTGGTTGATACTGTTTATGATCATGGAGAATTTGCAGTTCGTGGCAGTATCATGGACATTTATGCATCTGGACAAGATCAACCGATTCGAATTGATTTATTTGATGATGAAATTGAGAGCTTAAAATTTTTTGATCCAGAAACGCAGAGAACCGCTGAATCTTTAAAAAACTTCACAGTTTTACCAGCAAAAGAATTTCCTTTAAAAGAGGGACGTTCTACCTTTAGAGATCGTTACGCAGAAAGTTTTCCAACTGCGAATCCTAAGAAAAACCCAATTTATCAAGATGTACTTGAAGGAATTGCAACACCGGGATTAGAGTTCTATTTACCTTTATTCTTTGAGAAAAAGGTGATGGAAGCGCAAAGTATGCTTATGACATACTTACCAAAGAATTGCGTTGTCATTACAAATAACGAAGTTGAAGATGAATTAATCAATTTTTGGAAAGAAGTGGTTCGTCGTTATGAAGATCGCCGTCATAACATCGACCAACCAATTCTTCCGCCTGAAGAGCTTTTTTTAATGCCAAATCATGTGTTACAGGCATTAAACCAATTTCCAAGGATTTTAGCTTCAGCAGAAGCATTTGACGAAAAAGTAGGCGTTTTAAATCTTGCAGCAGAACAACCACTAAAGCTTGCGGTTGATCCTAAAAAAGAGCAGCCTTTTCAAGCTGTCAAAAACTATATCGATCAAATTAAATTTCCTGTTCTTTTAGTCGCTGAAAGTGCAGGACGACGCGAAACTTTAAAAGATGCGCTGCGCTCAGTTTTAGGAGAAATTCAAACAGTCGATAGCTTTGCTCAATTCCAAAAGGATAAGCTAAAAGTTGCGATTACAAGTGCTCCTTTAGACCGTGGTTTACTTCTCACAGATCAATTATCAGTTATATCTGAAAATCAACTTTACGAACACAGAGTTGTTCAACGTAGACGAAAACGCCAGCAAGAAGTCTCCGAAGAGTTTTTAATTCGGAGTCTAACCGAACTGAGTATAGGTGCGCCTGTCGTACATATTGATCATGGTGTTGGACGTTATGCGGGATTAGTTACCTTAGAGATTGATCAGCAAGATCATGAGTTTTTACAACTTGATTATGCTGATGGGGCTAAGGTCTATGTTCCTGTCACCAATTTACATTTGATCAGTCGCTATAGTGGTGGAGATCCTGATCTTGCGCCTTTGCACAAGTTGGGTACAGATACATGGAGTAAAGCTAAGCGCAAAGCTTTAGAGCAAATTCATGATGTAGCGGCTGAGTTATTGCATATACAAGCTCGTCGACAATCAAAACCAGGTTTTGCGTTTGAGCTAGATCACACGGCATATATGCAATTCGCAAGTGGCTTCGCTTATGAGGAGACACTAGACCAAGCCAATGCGATTGAATCAACTCTTCATGACATGCAACTTGCGAAACCTATGGATCGTTTGGTTTGTGGTGATGTTGGTTTTGGAAAAACTGAAGTTGCGATGCGAGCAGCCTTTGTAGCAGTACAAAACAATAAACAAGTCGCAGTTTTGGTGCCGACGACTTTACTTGCACAACAGCATTATGAGTCGTTCAAAGATCGCTTTGCTGATACAGCAGTTCGTATCGAAGTTTTATCACGTTTCGGAAGCAACAAAACGCATCTAAAAATCATTGAAGATTTGGCTGATGGCAAAGTTGATATCGTGGTCGGAACCCATAAAATTCTGCAAGAAAATGTACAGTTTAAAAATTTAGGTTTAATGATCGTCGATGAAGAACATCGTTTTGGTGTGCGCGATAAAGAGCGTATCAAAGCACTTCGTGCCGATGTGGATATGCTTACGCTCACAGCAACCCCAATTCCTCGTACCTTGAATATGGCATTCTCTGGAATGCGTGATTTATCTATTATTGCGACGCCACCAGCACGCCGTTTAGCCGTAAAAACTTTTGTTCAAGAGCATACGGATGACTCTGTGAAAGAGGCAATTCTGCGTGAATTATTGCGTGGTGGACAAGTCTACTTCTTACATAATGAAGTCGATACAATCGAACGAGCTGCAGAAAGTATTCGAACCTTGGTTCCAGAAGCTCGTGTAGCAGTTGCTCATGGACAAATGCGTGAGCGTGAACTGGAACAAGTCATGCAGCAGTTCTACCACAAAGAATATAACGTACTCGTTTGCTCTACGATCATAGAAACGGGTATTGATGTACCGAATGCCAATACAATCATTATAGAACGTGCAGACAAACTGGGTTTAGCGCAGTTACATCAATTGCGTGGTCGTGTTGGGCGTTCGCACCACCAAGCGTATGCTTATTTGTTAGTGCCTTCCATTAAACATCTCAAAGGTGATGCGGAAAAACGTCTTGATGCTATTCAACGTGCTTCAACACTGGGCGCAGGATTCATGCTTGCAACTGAAGACTTGGAAATCCGTGGTGCAGGTGAATTACTCGGTGAGCAGCAAAGTGGTTCGATGCAGGCAATTGGTTATAGTCTGTATATGGAAATGCTGGAAAAAGCCACCAAAGCCATCCAAAAAGGTAAAACGCCAAACTTTGATGCGCCTTTATCATTAACTGCTGAAATCAACCTGCACATGCCTGCGCTGATTCCAGATGATTATCTGGGTGATGTACATCAACGCTTATTGTTCTATAAACGTATCAGTAACACCGATACGCAGGAAAAACTCGATAACATCCGTATGGAGTTGATTGACCGTTTTGGTATTCCACCACAGTCGGTCAAACAACTATTCAGCGTTCATCAAATACGTTTAAGGGCAGAGCAACTGGGTATTACCAAAGTGGATATCAATAGCAATGGCGGTTATATCGAGTTTTCACCAGACACACCAGTGCAAGCGATCAGCATTATTCAGTTAATGCAAAAAAATCCAACCTATTATCGTATGGAAGGAGGACAGCGTTTGAAGGTCACAGTGCAATTGGTTGAGTATGATAAGCGGATTCAGTTTATTGTTGAGCTACTGAATAAATTGCTAAATGAGCTACATAGTTAGTTGAAAAATATATTTTTTGCTGACGAATTGAACAGCTTGGATTCCCTTTAAGCAAATAATGTGCTTTTTGTCTGATGCCGATGTAATAAATAAGGAAAATCATTGTTATTTGTAATCAAACAGGTGACTAATAATATTCACATCAAAACTGATGTGATAGTATTGATCATCATTATTATGCATCATTTATAAAGATAGGACTTACGCACTATTATTTATAGATTCTCTGTGGTAGGAGATGATTTTTATCGAGAATAAAGTCATCAATGAA
>NZ_JANHGP010000006.1:0-25232 GCF_024494585.1 Acinetobacter sp. 5862 | reverse complement strand
CCACTTACCCAAGTTACGCCTTAAATTTGGCTCAATTAGGGGCGCTTTGCATTTCAAATCTTTGTGCAACAAAGCCGAGCTAAATATAAACATATTTGTGTTGATGAGGCTCAAGATCTTAACAAAATACAGTATGAATTTATCAAAGCTTTTTGTGGCGATACATTAAAAAGTGTTTTTATGGTTGGTGACCCTAATCAGATGATTTATGGTTTTAATGGGTCATCTAATAGATATCTATGTGATGAATTTGTAAGGGATTTTTTACCAAAAAAATATGACTTAAAAGATAACTATAGAAGTACTAGAGAAGTTATTCAAGTTGTGAATAAGCTAAAATCGGATTCTCAGGTTGTAAGTGAGTATGCTCTGAAGGGGCAGGTACATTTTAATGAGTATGAGGACGAAATAGAGGAAGCTAAGGGGGATTTTAGCTCAGATACAAAATTTACTTCAAATGAGAATACATGATGAAATTGAAGGTGAAATTACACTTGATAAGATGGTAGTTATAGCGAGAAATCGTTTTGTATTTAGTAGTTTGGAGGAGGTGCTTAGAGATAATAATATTGTCTATTCTCTCAAAAAAGGGGAAAGATTACTTGAACCATCAACTAAATTTGCTAAAACCTTAGATTTTTCTATTCGAATTAAGTTGAATCCAAAGGATTGGGTTAATGGTAAAAAATTATGTCAACTACTCCAATTAGAGGAACCTCTAAATTGGAATAATGATGTGTTATTGGAATTAGCGGATAAAATAAATATTTCAAGTGATCCTAATCGACAACTCTTATCAGAATTATTAATTGCTGTTTATAGTTTGGAAGTTGATAATCCTAAAATACCTAAATTAATCAAATACTTTCGTGATAAATTCACTATTTGGATTGGAAGACAATCAAATATTTCAGATACCAAATATGAAGATATTAGATTGAGTATCCAAGAACTAGATGAGTTTAATCACACATGGACAATCTTTAAAAGAAAAGGGATAGGCGACTCTCTGAAGGCTTTTAGGAATGCATTGGTGCTAGGACAGCTTTCTGAAAATAACTCAGAGAAAGGTTTGACCTTAAGTACAGTTCATACTATGAAGGGATTAGAGAAAGATATTGTTTTCTTAATGGGCATGTGTGAAGGGGTATTCCCAGATTATCGAGCACTTTCAAAAGAGCAATTCGAAGATGAGAGAAATAGTGCTTTCGTTGCAGTGACTAGGGCAAAAAGATGGTTATATGTTTCTTATCCTAAATATAGAAAAATGCCTTGGGGTGATTTTAAGAAGCAGAAAAAATCTAGATTTATGTTAGAGATGGAAAAGGATTATTAAGCAAAGATCTTGAGTCTGTGCAATAAACTATTAACGATCTATAATATGAAATTTTCATACTTATAGTAGATTTTGTTGCGGTTCATAAAGCATTGAACTGTAACATTAAGGTAGTTAAATGAAGCAATATCTAGATTTGTGTCAACGCATAGTTGATGAAGGCGTATGGGTTGAAAATGAACGAACTGGAAAGCGTTGTTTAACCGTTATTAATGCTGATTTAGAGTACAACGTAGGGGCAAATGAATTTCCCTTGGTTACGACTCGAAAAAGTTATTGGAAGGCTGCGATTGCAGAGTTACTAGGCTACTTGCGTGGGTATGATAATGCTGCTCAGTTTAGGGCTATAGGCTGTAATACTTGGAATGCAAATGCTAATGAAAATGGAGCATGGTTAGCTAACCCTTATCGTAAAGGTGAAGACGATATGGGGCGAGTATACGGAGTCCAAGGGCGTCATTGGCGTAACTCAGAAGGTAAAGAATTTGACCAACTTCGTAAGATTTACGATGACTTGCGAAACGGTATTGATGATCGTGGTGAAATTCTGACTTTCTATAACCCAGGTGAGTTTGAAATGGGATGCTTACGACCTTGTATGCATACTCACACCTTCTCTTTGGTCGGAGATACACTTTATTTAACATCATCACAACGTTCGTGTGATGTTCCATTAGGTCAAAATTTTAACCAGATTCAAGTCTTCACGTTATTAGCCCTCATGGCCCAAATTACAGGACATAAGGCTGGAAAGGCTTATCATAAAATTGTGAATGCACATATTTATGAAGATCAGTTGAAGCTTATGCGTGATGTTCAGCTTAAACGTGAGCCTTATCCTGCACCAAAACTTTATATCAACCCTGCGATTAAAACGCTAGAAGATATTGAAACGTGGGTAACGTTAGACGATTTCGAGGTAGAAGGGTATCAGTATCACGAACCTATTGCTTATCCATTTTCAGTGTAAGTAATATTTATTCATAAAAGAGTTCTCTGTTTGATTAAAACTTAAAGTCATCATCCAAACAGAGTCCTCTTTTTAAACTAATGTTTAAGTAGTTCTGGGTTAATACCTTTAGTGTCTAACAGTTCTTTTAAGCGGTTGATTTCTAACTCAGCTAAAACAACTTGCTTTTTATGTTTTTCATACATCTCTCTATAGTAATTATTCGATTCTTTTAGTTTTTTTAACTGATTATTTGTATTTTCAAAAGAAAGCTTTATATCTTGGTATTGATTAAACCAATAGATAACTTCATTTTGTGTTAGAACTAGTTTTTCACCCAACGAAATTTCATTAACCACCATATGGTTTTTACTTTCTTCATCCTTGAGTTTTCTTTTGTCTTTGATTTCTTTTAGTTTCTGGATAGGCCAATCACGGTTTGTAATTGTATTTCGATGAATACCTGTCATTTTTGATAATTGTGCAATAGTGGCCTTGAGCTTTGGATCTTGCTCGATTTCTAATAGTGCTTTGTTAATACTTAACGTATTCATTTCATAGTCTTCACTATTTTTTTGATCATAAGCTTGATTATTCATAGTTCAACCATTTCACCAAGACTATTTAAAACCATTACAGCTTCGTCAATTGCTGCCTGAATTTGCTCCCTATTATGAGCATATTCTGGTTTATTAAGATTTGCTTTATTTAAGATGTAGACTTCACGCCATTTCGGAGCATGTTTACTGGTGACAATAGCTTGTGAACATCTAGCCGGATTACATCTTAGGCTGCCGATGCAAGGTAAAGTCGTATCGTATTCTTCATTTCTATTACCATAACAAATGCCTTGTCCAACATACACAATAGCCATTCCTTGGTCAGCCATTGCTTCATACACTTCTTCTTCGGTGTAGCCTTCAGCCATATAGCCTTGAAACAACTTTATCAGATTAGTTTTATGCTCAACAGCTCTACCACCATAATATGTACCATTTGGATTGTGAACAGTTTTAACAGCTTCTAATTCAGCAGAGCGTCGCAAGGATTTATTACCTGTTCGGCTTCCATCCTTTGAGAGCATTTCACCAATCTCTCCATAGCCTAACGTAACTGAAGAAGTTGCTCCAAGTGAGGTAAATTTACTCACACTGTCTACGAAGTGCTTTAATTGAAAAGATATTAAAGGTAAACCGACTTCTGCTCTAAATAATTGATAGGTCAGAGTGTGGCGTAGCATATATGGATAAAATTTAATTTGATTAGCTACAGTAGCATCCAAAATTTTCACAATAAAATTATTCATCTGATGGGTAATGCCAGTACTGCCCATCGGTATAGGTGAATTACTAGAGCTCACTGTGTCCATATTTGAGATAAGATAAGGTGATGATTTAATTTTTGCTATATATGATGCTGCTAATATTGCATCTCTAACAATAGGTATAGCTACCCATTTGTCATCAAACAAACCTGTATTAATCTCTTGTTGATGCTTTTTTACAGTACTTTTAATTAGCCAGACTTCATGCTCCTCTACTAAACATGAGCAATCTTGTACTTTTACTTCTGCTAATTCAGATGGCCTCATACCTGTATATTGAGCCACTAAGTACACGCATGAATATGAGACTAGATTGAAGTATTCACGGAGTTTATCTAATTGGTAGTTGCGACTAGTTAGGGCTTTCCTCAATGTTAATCCACATGCTAGGCCATTTTTATTTAACATCCAATCATAGGGCTCGATGATGCTTAAAACGGAACTTGATGAGTATCCTTTATTTCTCAATCGAAGTGCAATATAGGCATTCAAAATTTCATGATTAACTCGTACTTGATTTGCCCAAGAAGAATATTTACTAGAGTATAAAGCTTCTAAAGAATTGATATCCAAGATCTTTGATTTTTGACCTGTCGCATTCAAAAAGTCCACTACGATTAAAGATGCTATTTTGGATAAATTTTCAAATACATTATCGGGTAAAACTTTTTCCTTATTCTTTTTTTCAGTACTTGGAAGTTTCCTCCAATTTAAACTATTTAGTTCAACATAAGCTAGAGGCTTATCAAATACATATTTAACAGCACTAGGGCTACGTAAGTATTCAAAAAATTGATCTAATTCTCTACCTTTTACATATTCGTATTTTTTGGCAGCTTCATGGTAATGCTCGGTATTTACCTCGGAGAGTGTTTTAATCTGTGTTTGAACAAACTCATAACCTAGCTCTTGACTTATTTGTATGAATATTTGATTAATAAATGTTAACCCTTTCTCAAAAATAGGAATCAAAGAATTAACTTTTAGAGTCCCTTTTTTACTATTTTTCCTGCTGTTAAGTTTAGGTCGGAAAATAAGATTGTTAAGTAAAGCAAGTTCTAAGATGATTTTTAGTTCTGTTAGTACAAACTTTGGAATATTTTTGTATTTTAAAAAATTAATGCGCAGTTTTGCGCCTTTTACATTTTGTGCTGCATTAGGATAATCAGAATTAAAATCCCAAACATTATCGGAAAATTTAGATATTTTTGAGACAGATCTTTCCATAAGAGCGTTTATGTATGTAGTGGACTCTATAGATTCTTGTGGATGAAGATCACTATCTAAATTCTTAGCAGTGTTTAGCTCATTCATTATATAGCGGCGATGATTAACAAAACCCGTCAATATACTTATTTTCGCTTCCTTATCCATTACACTACTCCATCAATTGTTATTGTAGATCCAAGATAGTTGGATCTATTTTTTCCAATTTCTAGTTCTTCCTTTGAAAAATCTGAAGTTTCAGGATCTGTAATATAACTTAGGAGTTCTAGGTTTTCTTTGATAATTTTTCCGTAAGGAGTATCCATCACTCGTGAATTTTCTAAAATAGCTAGGTAATCACGCTTCATTGCAAATAGCTCAGGAAGATAATTTGCTGTAATAATGACGTTGTCACAACTTAAGCATTTGTTATATTGCGAGCAGGGCGTTCCAGGAGTATAAGAAGCCATTTTTTTTACAAAGTCAGGTGGATCAAAAATATTTCTGCATGCAGCCAGATTGGTTTTAAATGTTACTCCCAACTCTTCCTCATTTTTGATTTCTATTGTTTTAATTTTTTCTTCGGAGCGACTATTTAAAGTTGATTGATGAATTTCCATCAATTTCTCATTAAGCCTCTTTCTGCTAATGGAATTAAAATCTAAAGAGTCGATATAGCCAATAGTTGTATGCAAGGATGAGTGACCAAGCATCAATTGAATCTCATTTATAGGTACATCAGCTTCAAGCATTTCACTTACGAAACTTGGTCTAAACCTACTTATTGTAAGGATTATAGGTTGGCCATGGTCATTTTTTAATTGATATTTATCAATAAATCTAGCAATACTATGACCTAATGGACTCGCATTTTTTTCGTTAGTTCCAAGTAAAGAACTGATTTGTCCGTGTTTTTTAGTACTATTTGATTGATAAATGAAGAGCCTATCCTTAATCATGCTATCCTCGATATTTTCACGGATGCAACTAGTCATTTGAATTACCTGTTTGAAAATTTCTTTTACAGAGCTAGATTGGCTTTCTGTGAGCCAAGTTATCTTCGCCTTGATAAGATCAAGGTGATACTCTTTATACCCATCGGATCTCTCTTTCCAATATCTTAGGCATGGTCTAGATGTGGCTGGATGGCGAGTTTCAAAATCCTTTATGTCTAGGAATAGTATGGAATCAGTATTTAGACCTGTAACTTGAGCGAGTCTTAGAATATAAGGCACTAATAAATCTATTCCGATCATCGGTGTGACTCCCCATTCTTCATAGACCTCATTCAGACCTTTTTTCGAATCTTTAATAATACTGAGAAATGCCTTTTCAATATGGGTTTTAGCTGTATTGTGATGAACAGGTTTACAATCCAAAAAATTTTCAAACAGCCAACGAGCATTATCTAGGTTTGATAGACCTTTTATTCTATTTCCATGTTGATCCAGAGGATTTATTCCGATACCTGTTTTTTTATAGGGTTCTAAACTTAATTGAGTTTCAGAAATCGCTTTTTCGATAGCCTCTAATATTTGAATTCGTTCATTCTTACTAAAGGGTTTTTTTGTGTCCGTTTGCCTATGGGCATCGAATCCCTGTACATCAAAAAAACTGTATTCTAAATTCTTTACTTTAGTCAGTCTATTAAATGTCATACGTACTGAACTTAAAATAGTATTTGCATGATGGCTTGATATATTGTTTTGTATTATTTTGTCCTCAAGATAACTTCTATATTTGGATAATAGATACTCATCAAAAGTGTCAATAATTCGTAAAGGGCTAGATCCGTATAATTCAGATAGAAATTCTACAAATAGGCCGCATGCATTTGTGTAGTTACTTCGTCCTGAATTAGAAGGTAGGGTTTTCATCTGTGAGGCAAAAAGTTGTTCAATCTGAATAAAAGGCTCTAACTCAGAAGGTTCGATGAAGTCGAGTACACTATTGAGTTTGAGAGTAGCTAATCTGTTGAAACGCTCCTTCATAGTTTCACGAGGTATATCTAGAAGTTTCTTCCTTTCATGATTTCGTTCAGAAACACTTTTATAATTCGTATTTAATAAACCAAGTTTTTCGAGATCTTTGTGAATGAAATCCCAAGCATCTTTGACAATATCAAAACGTAAATCACTTTGAGTAATAGGAGATTGCTTTGTATGCATTTTCCCAAGTGAGATTTTGTTACCAAAAATTGGTAACTGGCTTTTTTCTTTCAAGTTTAGCTTTCTGTACCAATTTAGCAGTTTCCTCCTGCTTTCAACGGCTCCAGCTCCTGAGTTGCCTTTTGGATATACTAAAATTCCTTTTTCAATCATTTTTTGAGTTAATGGATAAGCTAACTCTCTATAATTGTTAGCTGAGCTCTCCGAAATGCCTAGAACGGTTTGAATATGTTCGATTGCTACGTTAAAACCCAAATCTGTATTGGCTTTTGTAACTGGTATATCCCACATGGCGTCTATATCATCAGATATGGTTGATACCCATTGGCTGATAACGGACTTAGCATCTTTAATTGCTCTCTTACGACTTTTAATTGTTTTGAAGTCTGCCGAGATAATTCCTAAGTTATGAAGGTCTTCATGAATGTAATCAATTACTTCTGCGATCCATTCATATTGAGTTGATAAAGATGCCCAAGAACGTTGTTCACTACCTATTGATTTAAAACAAATATTACTCGGATATAAAGCTAAGCGGGGGAGGTTTTTTTTATCATCAAAGCTCAGATTACTATACCAATCGAGTATTCTCTGGCGAATCAAATTCTCTCTGCTTGATGCTTCTTCTACAATAATTTGCATTTCAGCCATCTTTTCTATTAATGGCATTGTAAGGTGTTTTCTATGTCGAGCCTCGCTCAGAGTAATAGGTAGCTCTTTTGATAAAAAATCAGACAGAACATTAACCCCCCAAGGGCTCTTAAAATCATTACTAAGTGGTAACTTTAATAGATGATTTGGGGACTGTAATAGGTTGTCTACCCATATTTTTACTAGGTGATCAGTGGCTTTCCCATTATTTTTCACTTTATATCCTTAATACAGATCTTTAACTGAGTTTTTTCACTTAAACGTTTCATCTTTTCAGCTCTAGTTAAGAGATCACCTTTTTCATCACACATGGAGTTATAGATATCTTGAGGAATACTGGTATATATTTGAGTGGTATTTAGGTGATTATGACCTAAGTTTTTTTGTAAAATCACAAGTCGATCTAAATAGTCACTTCCCAAGTCATTTGATTGTAAAATTGCATAAGCATTACCATGTCTGAGCTTATGTGGGGATATTTGTCTATCAAGACGACCTTGCTTAATAGCACGCTTGCTTAGTCGTTCTAGTAATTTATTGATGGCAGATGGAGTGTAAGGAGTCCCTTGAGCATTTAAAAATGCAGGAGTCTCAGTAGGCGTAGCATATTTTCTTGCATATTTTTTATATAGTGGGGAAGCATGATATTTTTGAATACGCTCAATAGTTGCTGAGCTGATTAACGTCCAACGGTGTTTGATTTCATTTCCACGACCTTTACTACCTTGAACTTCAAGTGGTACGTAATTTAGACAGATTACTTTGTCTGATTCTCGAGATATAAATTTTTGAGAATTAAAATTTACAGCATCCTTAAAGTGTTTGAGCGTAACACGTGGAAGTTCTGACCGACGAAGGCCTGAGTCGTACAAAAATTGAAGTAAAACTCTTTCTCGTTCAGATGAAGTTGATTCAATTAATATGAAAAGATCATCTAGATTACAAGCAATTATACCTGTTCGTTTTGGTGCTTTTGATAGATAGCCTTTCTCGTAAGGATTATCTTGTCTAAGTGGCTTACGACCTTCTGTAGATGAGCATAAGAACTCTATAAAAGCCCGTATAGAGGCATCACGATTTCTAACAGTAGATGAGCTAATATTTTGATCGCGACTTAAAAAAGTCAAATATTCTTGTATTACGTATGAAGGAACAGTAATAAATACATCATCACTTTCATCATCATTATAATCTTGGCGGGTACGGATATATTGCAGGAAGTAAGTTAGATTTTTACCGTAAGTACTTGCGGACTTATATGAAATTTTTTCATGCTTGGAGTAATAGGATAAATACTCAGAAATGAGAGGGAGAACCTTAACGTTATCGTCGAATACAACGACTCCATTAACATTTATTGTTTTATCAATTTTTATGTTCTGAGCATGATGATTTAAACATGACTTAGATAAGTCTAGTTTTATATTTGAACAAACTCTAACATCCATAATGTACGCCAAATTACTGCATAGACTAAGTTATATAACATACTGTGCATAATTTAAACGTTAGTATAAACGTAAAAAAGTAAGAGGTTCTAAGCAGCTAAAACTTCGTACTGTGAATTATTGATTTGGGGGAATAAAAAGAAAACGTCCGCACTGCGCTGGTAAAGCTGGCATGACAGCTTATTGTCCTGAACAAAAAACTGGAACAGGGTATGGCAGGGCGGCAAGGCCACTTTCCCAGCCTCATTGGGATTCCAGCCTGAAACGATCAAACGGCGTGAATTGGGATTAGTTTTAATTTCATTCACAAGCCATTGAATCTGATCAAAACCATTTTGCTGATAGCTACCATCTTCATTCTGGGTTGCGCCAAAGTTACGCCATTGATGCCCGTAAACAGGACCAAGTTCACCCTCAGGGCGACCAAAACGCGCAGTTTGTTCTGCGGTTGCCCATTCATCCCAAATGCTGACTTTATTATCTTTGAGATATTGAACGTTGGTATCACCTTTCAGAAACCATAGTAGTTCAATTACGATAGAGCGGAAGTGTACTTTTTTTGTCGTTAATAGTGGAAAGCCTTTAGAAAGATCAAAACGCATTTGATGACCAAATACTGAACGTGTACCCGTACCTGTACGATCGCCTTTATCGCCGCCATTGTCGAGGATATGTTGTAAAAGGTCTAAATATGTACGCATAACTTTCTCTAAAACATTCTCTGTGGTTAATCAAGATAGGTGTTGAAACCAGTGAATATGGGGCAGCAAAATTGTTGTCATGATACCTTGATTGCGCTTGGCATGACACTTGCGATGTGTAGTATTTTTTCATTTTCCAATATAAAAAAGAGCGCTTAAGGCGCCCTTTCGTTAGCAGTCAGGCTTATTCTGTGATAAAGCTAACTTTGCCATCAGTCAACGACTCAACACGCGCTAAAGATTCAACACGATAGCCTTTTTCAAGTAACACATCACGACCTGGTTGGAATGACTTTTCAATCACGATACCCACGCCCACAACTTCAGCATTTGCTTGGTGAATCAAATCGATTAAACCTAATGCCGCTTGACCATTTGCCAAGAAGTCGTCAATTACAAGCGCTTTATCTGTTGCGTTAAGATGCTTGTTAGAGATCGCGATAGTGCTTTCAGTTTGTTTGGTGAATGAGAACACTTTAGAACGGTAAAGATCATCTTTGAGTGTTAAAGATTGGTATTTACGCGCGAAAATTACTGGAACACCCAGCTCCAAGCCAGTCATGATTGCAGGTGCAATTCCTGAAGCTTCGATCGTAATAATTTTAGTAATGCCTGCATCTTTAAAACGAGCAGCAAACTCTTTACCAATCTGTTGCATTAACACGGGGTCAATTTGATGATTTAAGAAAGCATCAACTTTCAAAACCTGATCAGATAGAACGATACCTTCATTTAAGATTTTCTGTTCTAAAGCGTACACGGGAGAATCCTCTAAACGGATGCTTTTTCAAGCAAAGGCATATTTTAAAAAGCATCTAAAAAATTGCAAGCTAAAATTGACCAGATGGTTAGTTGGTTTTGCCTGAATAGCCTGTTAATAATAAGCCATAAGAAGATTTCCCATCATTATGTGCCATTTTGACAGGTAGGTAATCAAGTTTTGGTGCTAACCAAAATACCGTATTACGTTCTGGTTTATCGTGTTGCATAACGACTTTAATGGTGCTGAACGTCCCATAATTGGTTTTGATGGTTTCTGTGCCTTGCTTAACAAAACGGCGTTCATCTAAAGCTTTTGCATCAGCAATTAAATATTTGGTTCTAAGTGAATTACTTTTTAAATCCTCACGGATTTGCAATTCAGCATTCAGTTCATCTAACGCACCTGCTTGCCATGGGAATGAGCGGGCGGTGTCATCTTTTTTCGTATTCACAACTTTAGTGTTTGGATTAAAGTTAATACTCATCGTATTACTGTGAATTAAGATTTTGCTGCTGCGGCTAAACTTTTGTGAAGTAATTTTATTATCCACAAAGCTAAATTGACTCGTTTCCGAGGCTGAGGCAATTCCGCCTGCTTTTGCGCTAAACTGATAGGTCCAATTATTTCCTTGTTGCGAAAGTGTACGTGTCGCTGAACCGAGGTTTTTGTTGTTGTAGCTAAATTGATAGCTTGCTTGGAAAGGTGCCATTGCTAGAGCATGGCTAGACATGCTGACACTGAACAGGGCAGCCGACGTAATACTCACTACTTTCAATAATTTCTTTGTCATCACGCTATACATCCTTTGAATGATCATCAATGAGCAATCATTCATTTATCATTAAGATTTGTGATTATTATGCCTGTAGATTATGAAGAAAAAATCAGGTTTTTTACTCAATGCTTGTTAATTTTTCGTATAAATCATGATGGTATTTGAGTAAGTGGCATAAATCTGAAATTCATACCACCCTATTCAATACGATTATTTTCTAGTGTCTTTTTGCTGAATTGGTGTGACTTCTGTGTCATCTAATCCCTCTTCATCAAAGTCATCTTCATTTGGCGGATACAAAATGGCAGCCAAATTGACGTTCCCCCAAACAATCAGTTCGGCTGGACGGACTCTGGCGCAGTTTACATGAACTTTGCTCAGCGTTTCAATAATACTCGGTTTCTTTTTAAACCAGCGATTTAAATCTAAATAGAGTAATTCATCTTTGACTGAAACAACTTCAAAATGCTCTAAGATTTTTCCTAAAGGATCTTCATCACGAAATTTTTGGTAATACCAAATCGCAATATAAAATCCCCATTTTTGGAAAATATTCTTAAATGATGCTTCAATCACTTGTGTATTACTAATTTGTTCGAACACCATCAGTTGAACATCTTTATTCATTTCCATTTGAATAAGTTTTAAATCAACGGATAAGGTGGTATGTAGCCCTTTAACATCAATCGTGGAATATAAACGTAGCCATCCATCATATAGATCAGCGTGTAGATCTTGAATAATTCCAACTTTTTCTGTGACATAACGCTCCATTGTCGCATTCACAAATACCTGTGAAAGTGCAAATTCTCTTTCTTCTTCAATGAATTCTTCTGCTTTTTGGTAAACTTTACGTAGACGTTTAACAACGGATGAAATTAGCGTTTGCATAAAAGTTGTTCCAGAAAGTGAATTGATTATAGATTTTTTGATGTTTCTAACCGAACTCAATCATCAACAAATCTGACTGCAATACCACGATCTTGGTATTAGCTAAAAAATAAAAATAAATTTCTGACTTGCAGTGTAGCAAAATTAATTGCTACATTTTCATAAAATGATGGTACAGAAACACTGTGACTATAAGTGGATCACATTTTTTTAATATTTTGAATATTAGTTTGGTTTTATACGGTGATTGCTGTTGGGGATGAGACATATTTTGTCGCTTGAATGCCATGTGGAATAAAAGAAATTTTCGTTCAGTACTGTCCCCTTACTGGTGGCAAGATCCAATTTTTATCGGGGCAGTTGCGTTAGCGATGCTTCTACATGGTGCTGTGCTTGCAATTCAGTTCGCAATGCCATCACCTACAGATACATCAACCAAAGAAATCGCAGTTACGGTTCGTACAAGTCAAGAAAAAGTCAAAGATGCCGATTTCTTGGCGCAAGCTGATCAAAAAGGTTCAGGTGACTTTCGTGAAGCACATCGTATGTCGAGTGATATGCCAGCTCCGATGGAAGCAGATGCGACAACAGGAGAGTCTGAGCTCGAAAGTTTAGAGAAAGTCCAGCAAAAACGAGAATTAAAATTTGAAGAAAAAGTGCTCATGACGGTTTTAAGCTGGCAGAAGCAAGTAGAGCAAACTGAACGTAAAAAAACCTTAGATGAGTTACAGAGTCAATTTCAAGCCAAAGCCGCGATGGTTGCGAGTTTGGAAGCACAATATTTACAACGTCAGCAAAATTTTAGTCGTAAACAACGTATTAAAACAGTAGATGGGATTCAGGCAAAACAAGATGCGTCAGCAGCTTATCTTGATAAATTTCGTCAAAAAGTTGAACTATACGGTAATCGTTATTATCCAGATGAAGCGAAACAACAACATTTATCGGGTGAAGTACGTTTAATGGTGATCCTGAATGCACAGGGGGGTATCCGTGCCATTCGTCTCATTGAAAGTTCAGGACATGCAATTCTGGATGAGGCGGCAAAAGCCTCTGTACGCCGTGGTGCACCATTTGGAGCTTTTGATGCCAATATGAAAGATATTTCTGAGCTTAGAATTGTGCGTACCTGGCGTTTTGATCCTGTCGATGCTGAATTTGAAGTGCATTGATTATATGGGCGAACAGCATATTGAATAAAACCTAATGCCTTATCTTCAGCCGTTTTGTTATTACATTTGTGGATAAGTTGGTATTTATACACAATCTCTTTTTTGACTGAAATAAGCACGTTCAACTGTGCAGATTTCAACACTAAAATCCCGATACCATTTTTCTTTGCCTAAACGCTGGGCTACTTGATGCTCTGCATCTTGTTGCCAACATTTAATATCTTCCATGCTATGCCAATAAGACAAGGCAATTTCAAAACCATTTTCACTACATGCTTCAAACCTGATGCAGTTAAATTGGCTCAAGGCTTTATTCCTCAGCTTTTGAGCCATTTCTGAGTAAGTTGAATCCAGTTCTTTAACAGTAGCTTTAAAAATAACGATATACATAGTGTCTTAAATTAGCTTTCATCGGCTTGATAAGGATTGGCAATCCCTAGTTTTTTTAAAATCTCAATTTCTAAAGCTTCCATTTCTTCTGCTTCGGCTTCACTGGTTTCGTGATCGTAGCCCAGTAAATGTAAAACGCCATGAACCAATAAATGCGTGAAATGATCAGTTGGTGTTTTTTGCTGTTCTGCGGCTTCTTGTAAAACCACAGGGATACAAATCACCAAGTCACCTAAAGGTTCAGCATCCAGTAAACTCAGCATTTCCTCTGGAATATCACTTGGAAAGGACAGTACATTGGTGGGTTTGTCTTTCTCGCGGTATTGTAGATTCAACTCGTGGCTTTCTGCGAGGTCAACGCAGGCAATTCCGATTTCGCAGTCTACGTCGAAACCAACATGACGGAGTGTGGTTTCAATCTGCTTTTTAATTTGACCACGTTTTAGTGGTAATTCATTCGCTTGAAAGTCTTGTTGAAGACTTAAATTGATTTTCAAAATAGATCCTTAAAATCGTCCCCCTGATATGCGATTAAAGTATTGCAATAAAAGGGGGGAGGGGGATTTTTAAATGTGTTGCGCATCTGCCGCAGAATCATTTTCTGCAATCAATGCTTCTTGTTTGGCTTTGCGTTCGGCACGGGCTTCAGCAGACAGGCGTTGCTGTTCACTGTCCCAACCTTCGTAAGCCTCAACAATTTTTTGTACCAATTGGTGTCGTACCACATCACGAGAATGGAAACGCGTGATATGAATTTCATGCACATTTTCAAGTACGCGTAATGCTTGTGCTAAGCCCGATTGTTGCCCACGAGGTAAGTCTACCTGAGTCACGTCACCTGTAATCACAGCACGCGAACCAAACCCTAAACGAGTCAAAAACATCTTCATCTGTTCAGGGGTGGTGTTCTGTGCCTCATCTAAAATGACGAATGAGTGGTTCAGCGTACGTCCACGCATGTAGGCAAGCGGAGCAACTTCAATCACTTGGCGTTCAATCAGTTTGGCCACTTTTTCAAAGCCCAGCATTTCATAGAGAGCATCGTAAAGTGGACGTAAATAGGGATCGATTTTTTGGGTCAAGTCACCCGGTAGAAAACCGAGTTTCTCGCCAGCTTCAACCGCAGGACGAACCAGTAAGATTCGTTGGATTTCATTACGCTCTAACATATCCACTGCAGCAGCAACTGCTAGATAAGTTTTACCAGTCCCTGCAGGGCCAATCCCGAAGGAAATATCGCTTTGTAAAATACGTTGTACATAACGCTTTTGATTGGCACCACGAGGATTGATTCGCCCTTTGCGGGTCTGTAACCAAACGCTATCTAAGCCTGTATGTTCTTGTTCGGAATCATCCATGAAATCACGATCTGTCTGTGAACCTTGAATCATCAAATGCAGGACATCGGCACTAATTTGTGGGGAAATTTCTGATTCTTGATAAAGCCGTTGCAATAGTGCTTCGGCTCTTTCAACTGTTTCTATATCACCGTCTAGATAAAAGGCATCGCCTCGGTGAGTAATTTTGACATCTAAACGTTGTTCGATTTGCTTTAAATGCCCGTTGTATGCACCGAGCATTCGTTTTAAATGTTCCATGGAAATTTCAGGGAACGTTACAGTACGTTTAATCGCTGAAGTCAAGAGAAACCCTTTTAGCTCACGTGTAGGAATACCCTTACATTACGCCACGTCAGGTTCAAGATTCAAGAGTTCACCATAAACTAAATTTAAAGTTTTAATTTCAGTGATCTCAATCTCTGCGAAACGTCCAACCCATGTCGCATCACCAATAAATGTAACCAAACGAGTATTGTCTGCTGTGCCAACCAATACATTTGGATCTTTATCAGATACTTTTTCAATCAAGACACGTTCAACTTTACCGAGCATGGCATCAGTTTTATCAATACTTGATTGCTTAATCACTTGCTGAACTTGAGCCAAACGGTCTTTTTTCACCTGTTCTGGGGTATCATCTGGCAGGTCAGATGCAGGCGTACCAGGGCGTTTTGAATAGACAAAACTATATGAATGATCAAAATCTAAATCTTTAATAAACTGTAATGTTTCTGCAAAGTGTTCATCTGTTTCACCCGGGAAACCAATAATGAAGTCGCTAGATAAATGCATATCTGGGCGAACTTTACGTAATTTGGCAATTTTATCAATGTAGACATCAATGGTGTGGTTACGTTTCATGGCTTGCAGTACATCGTTTGAACCACTTTGTACTGGCAGATGTAAATGTGAAACCATTTGTGGTAAATCACGATAGCATTGAATTAAATCATCAGAAAACTCAAGCGGATGAGAAGTCGTATAGCGTAAACGTCCAATACCCGGAATTTCTGCAACTAAACGCAGCAGTTCAGGGAAAGTGCAAATTTCACCTTCAAACGTTTCACCACGATAACCATTCACATTTTGTCCAAGTAGGCTGATTTCACGCACGCCTTTCTCAGCCAGTCCTGCAATTTCTGCCAATACATCATCCAGTGGACGAGAAACCTCTTCACCACGAGTATAAGGTACTACACAGAATGAACAGTATTTAGAACAACCTTCCATGATTGAAACGAATGCTTTAAAGCCTTCCACACGTGGCTCAGGCAAAAAGTCGAACTTTTCAATATCTGGGAAAGAAATATCAACCAGCTTGATTTTTTCTTTCTTTGGCTTTTCAACTTGAGCTTGATGTTGATCCAACATTTGTGGCAAACGATGTAAGGTTTGTGGACCAAACACCATATCCACATACGGAGCGCGTTTCTGGATGTTGTCACCTTCCTGAGATGCAACACAGCCACCGACACCAATCACCAGATCAGGATTCTGTTCTTTGAGTTTACGCCAACGACCTAAGCCACTGAACACTTTTTCTTGTGCTTTTTCGCGAATTGAGCAGGTGTTCATGAGCAGAATGTCTGCATCATTTGGATTGTCAGTGAGCACGTAACCATGTGAATCACCCAATAAGTCTGCCATACGATGACTGTCATACTCATTCATCTGACACCCTTGCGTTTCAATATATAATTTTTTAATTGAAACATCAGTGGTGTGCGTTGGCTGGGTAACAGTGTTTTCTGAAGCAGCTTTTACAGCACTTGGAATGAATGTTTGAACCGTCATGCAGGCTCCTAAACAAGGTGGATTTAAACAAACCGCGGATTATAGCAGTATTTTTGTAAGAACGCAGAGAATAAAAAACTGACAAAAATGGACAGTTTATGAATAAAATTGGATGAATTTTAATGAATATGAATCAGCAAGTTACATAACACAACAATTGTATGAAGGCAGACTTATTACACTATGAGGGCAGGGAAAATTGGGCAAATGTATTGATGAAGATGAATAAGCAACATGATTTTACAACAACCATGATCAATAAACTGAATAACAAGAAAAACTTCCGTCGACTTGTTGCGATGGGAGGCGTGGTGATCTGCTCATCTGTATATGCTCTAGACGAACAATTTAATGATGCTCTACGTGCTGCGAGTTCTGGCAATATTGCATTGCTCGATCAATATCAATATGAAATGCAAAATGATGTATTAGGTTATTACCCTGAGTATTGGAAATTGAATACCAACCTAGGGCTACAACCTGCTTCTTCAATTATCGCTTTTGCGCAACGTTATCCTCAATCAGCGATGGCTGAAAAATTAGCAGCAGATTATGTCGAAGAAAAAGTAAAACAAGCCAGTTTTAATGAAGCAAAACCCGTGCTCAGCTATGTCACTAATCCTGACCAAGAAGAGAGTTGTGCGGTTGCACAAGTCCGTGCCAAAACGGGGGATAGTCTGGTTTTTGCTGAATATAAAGATATTTGGTTAACAACAAGTACACAGCCTGAATCGTGTAATGGTTTAGGGCGACTGATGTTATCTAGTCCTCTGATGACTGCTCAAGATCGTCAACAACGACTTTGGGGACAACTGCGAGCGGGCCAATCTGGTTTAGCGATTGCGACCGCTCAAACTATAGGTTTGGATTTGTCCTTGGCTCAATTGAATCAGATCCAATCTAATCCATTGGCATATTTATGGAATGCTCCTAAAGCCAGCGATGCTGATTATGCATATCTAATTTTTGCATTGGGACGTGTCGCAGATAGTGATTTCACCAATGCTTTAGGAAATATTCAGCGTATTGCACAAGATACGCCTCAACCTGTACAAAAATATTTATATCGTACGCTAGGTTATGTGGGTGGAACGACGGTCATGAAGAATGGCTTTAACCGAGAAGTGTTAAATGCCTATGATCAAAGTTATGGTTATCCATTTAGTCCAGAAGAGGCAGAAATTTATGCACGTCAAGCAATTCGTTTTGGTGCTTGGGAAAGTTTAATTCGTGCAATTGATGCCATGTCAATCACGCAGAAACAAGAAGATCGTTGGCAGTACTGGCTTGCTCGTGCTTCTGAACAGCGCTCAGATGCTGCTTCAAAGCAAGCTGCTCAACAGCTTTATCGTAAGCTGGCACAAGCTGGGGATGACTACCATAATTTGCTAGCCAAAGATCGTTTAGGCGAACGTTATAATCATCAGCCTTATAACGAACAACCAAGTTCACAAGATATTCAACGGTTAAACCAAAATATCCACTTTAAACGTGCATTTGCGTTAAAAAATATTGATGCACCAGCAAATTACATTAATCGCGAATGGAATTGGGCAGTCCGCCAAGCGTATTTGCAGCATGATGATGGTTTACTTTTAGCTGCCGCTAAGCAAGCGTATGATATTGGTTGGTATGACCGAGCAATCTATGCCGCAGATCGTACAACCTCGCGCCATAATGATACTTATCGCTATACAACACCACACCGTAGTAATGTCACGAGTCACAGTTACAATGCTGGTATTGATCCAGCTTGGGCATATGGTTTAATGCGCCAAGAAAGTCGGTTTGTTACATCCGCACGTTCACATGTGGGTGCAGGTGGTTTAATGCAAATTATGCCGAATACTGCAAAGTTAGTTGCACGCCAAATGGGTGAAACTTATAACCCAGCGGCTCTAAGTGAAATGAATATCAATATTCGTTATGGGACATACTATCTGTCAATGATTCAAAGCCAACTGAGTGGCAATGCTGTATTAGCAACAGCAGGTTACAATGCTGGACCAAATCGTGCAAAACGATGGCAGCCAGATTTTCAAACCATGGCGGCTGATCAATACACAGAAACGATTCCATTGTTGGAAACACGTGATTACGTCAAACATGTGATGACCAATGCGACGCATTATGGTGTTGTGTTAGGGCTAGGCGCGCAATCCTTAGAAAAAAGGATGGGGACAATACCTGTGCGCAATGAGCCTTAAAGAAACAAAGACATTTAATTTGAAACAATGAAGTTTTTATATTTGATGAAATTTATGAATTTATTCAAGGGACGGTTAGTTCGATCATTGCAGATCTTGATCTGTTACTTGGTCATGTCACTTGCTGCGCAGTTACATGCTGCAGAGAACCCTGATATTTCGGGTTATGTGATGCATGTTCAAATGACTCCTGCAGCTTGTTCCTTTGATTCATCAAGACAAAAACAGCGTAAATGTTTAGAAGGTTATTCTCTTACTATCGCAAGCTTATTGCCAGAAGTTCCTTTAAATCGGGATTGTTCCACTAAAACCTCTGCGAAATTATCTCCCTTGCAAGCTAAAGTTGTGGCGCGTGTAATGCCAGATGAAAATGCACGTGTGCAACTCTGGCAAAATGTTGGAGGGTGTATGTCGATGAATGCCAGTCAATATTTTAGAACGATTATTAATTTTGCTGAGCGCTTAAAAGTACCTGCTGATTTAACGAGTCCGAATACCATTGAAGTGCAAAAAGAAAACCTTCGACAACAATTTATGAAATTAAACCCGTCATTACCTCCTACAGGAATTCGCTTTACCTGTCAGTCTTCAAAATTTGATTCCATTTTGACTGAGATTCGGGTGTGTTATCAAAAAAATGGGCAATATAAACAATGTGCAAGTCATATTGTGACGGGATGTCCAAATGAATTTACAATTAAAGGCAGTTATTAAGCTTTTTCTTCATTTAATTTGTATTTTCTATCAGACTTTTGTTGAAATCCATTCCCTTTTACATGCATCTGTGTTTGCTTTAGAGTACAATATTTGCCGTTTATGATAATTCGATTGAACCACTTTAGCGTTCAATTGTGCAAACGCATCTCATTGGAGAATATCACATGAAGCAACCCGTTCGTGTTGCCGTTACAGGCGCTGCAGGTCAAATTGGTTATAGCTTATTATTCCGTATCGCAAGCGGTGAAATGTTAGGTAAAGATCAACCTGTAATTTTACAATTGCTTGAAGTTCCTTTTGAGAAAGCTCAACAAGCGCTTAAAGGCGTAATGATGGAACTTGATGACTGTGCTTTCCCTTTATTGGCAGGCATGATCGGGACTGATGATCCTAAAGTTGCATTTAAAGATGCTGACTATGCGTTATTAGTTGGTTCACGTCCACGTGGTCCAGGTATGGAACGTGCTGACTTATTAAAAGTAAATGGCGAAATCTTTATTGGTCAAGGTCAAGCACTTAACGAAGTTGCTAGCCGTGACGTTAAAGTATTGGTTGTAGGTAACCCTGCAAATACCAATGCATACATCGCAATGAAATCTGCTCCAGATCTTCCAGCGAAAAACTTTACAGCAATGTTACGTCTTGACCACAACCGTGCGTTAACTCAACTTGCTCAAAAAGCGGGTGTTGCAGTTTCTGACATCGAAAATATGACAGTTTGGGGTAACCACTCTCCAACAATGTATGCTGACTACCGTTTTGCCAAAGCAAATGGCGAAAGCTTAAAAGACAAAATCAACGATGCGGCTTGGAACAAAGATGTATTCCTTCCTACAGTTGGTAAACGTGGTGCTGCGATTATCGAAGCGCGTGGTTTGTCTTCAGCTGCTTCAGCTGCGAATGCTGCAATCGATCATATGCGTGATTGGGCATTAGGTACAAATGGTCAATGGGTAACTATGGGTATTCCTTCTGACGGTTCTTATGGTATTCCAGAAGGCGTTATGTTTGGTTTCCCTGTAACAACTGAAAACGGTGAATACAAAATCGTTCAAGGTTTAGAAATCGACGAGTTCAGCCGTGAGCGTATCAACTTCACGTTAAATGAACTTGAAGAAGAACGTGCTGCAATTGCAGACATGTTGAACTAATCTATCAGTTTGATAGATTGAAAAAGCACCTTTCATAAGGTGCTTTTTTCATGCTAAGTACACACAAAAAACAACAAGAAAATATAGGCATCTTTCTGTATGTTAGCTGTATTACTGTTAAATTATTTCTATGAAGTAACTTGTTTGGGAGAATAACAATGTTTGAACAACAACCAACACTTGAGCTTTTATTTGAGCAGCTTGGACTGGAGGCAGATGATGCCTCAATTGAAAGTTTTGTAAAAAACCATCAGCTCAGTGCTGACCAGAAATTACATGAAGCTGAGTTCTGGAGCGTAGGTCAGCGAGATTTTCTAAAAAGTCATTGGCACAAAGATGATGAATGGGCCATTGTGATTGATGAACTGAATCAACAGTTGCATGTAGACAGTACCAAATAATGATTCAGTAAAAATAAAGCTCACATCAGTGAGCTTTATTGCGTAATAGGATTCTAAACCATTCTTCTTTGCGGACTTCACCAAAAGCAGGATGAAGCTGCAATAACTCTAAATCATGTTCTAAGCAAGATACGTATTTCGTTAGCCAATGCCGTGTTAATGCTGGTTCTTGCTTCGCAGCTGAAGCGTAAGCCAAGAAGAAATAAATCTCTAAGTGTTCTGTATATGCCAAAGGTTTAAGAATTTGCTGTGTAATTAAAGCAAAACGCTGCTCTTTGGTTATCTCAAAGTAAATCATATACGCTTTGGCTAAACATAAAGACAAATTCAAATACAAACTTAATGGCATTTCATCATATTCAATACGTGCTTGTTCAAGCAGTACGATTGCTTCCTGTAAGAAGTGTAATTGTTCCTGACGTACATGGCTGAGTACGACTAGCTGTAAACGCAGATCAGCACGCTCTAAAGCAAGTTCAGGACTATTGTTCTCTAAAAAGAGCTGGTCAGTTTCACCAATTCGTGCAATGACTTGTTTCGTCTCATTCGACATGTATTGATCCATAATCATCAGTTATGCTTAGCTATATAAGGCTGTTTTCTTGAATTTAAAGGGTTTAGCCCTGATTCCAGATTGAGCCTCCACTACGTAACCATGCAGTAATGGATAAACGTTGTTGTTTCGATAATAGAACTTCGTGTAATAAATCACTCTGGAAAATTGCAAGACGATTGGGTAGGGGCTGGATGATATGCCATTGACCATTTTTATCCTGCAAACGTAATTGACCGCCCCAATCTTCCTGCCAATCTTTATGTAGATAAAAAACGGTTGAAATCATTCGGTCATTTTTTTGTTGAGGATTATCACGATGTAAAGCATAAAATTCACCTGCGTTATAGCAGGCAAAATGTGCTTCTACTTCTTTAATCCCAAGATAAAACGCCTGATTTAACGCTTGTGAGAACTCTTCTAAAGCTTGCATATGCTGTTGGGCAATCGGTAACTGACCATCAATCCATAGAATATGGTCACTACGGATATGACTGACAACACCGTTTTGTACTCCTGCTGCTCTGAATTCAGCAAGATGGGTGCTGCATTCTTGTACTAGCGATTCCACATATTCAGCCGAGTAGACATCATCAATTAGAGCAAAACCAAATTGATTTAAATCATCTAAAATTTGATCTAAGTTCCATGAACTTGTAAAAGAGGTTTGTTGCATAGAACTCCAGTTCATTAGTAAGTTGATTACAGTGCAATTTTAGATGATCACATCAACGCTAAAGAATACTTTTTTCTTTCATGTTAAACTATCCTTTGAATTGAGGAATAATTGTCAACATGAATTACCGTCACCATTTCCATGCGGGTAACTTTGCCGATGTTATGAAGCATGTCCTTTTGCTTCAACTGCTCGCTCGTTTAAATGCTAAAGATAAACCTTATCGATATATCGATACCCATGGTGGTGCAGGTAAATATGATTTATCTACGTCTGAAGCACAAAAATCAGGTGAGTTTTTAACGGGTATCCATCGATTGGTCAAGCTTGATGATTCGATTAAACGTAATGCACCTGAAGGCATAAAACAATATCTTAAAATTGTTGAAGATATGCGTGCAGATTCAGGTAAAGGCGCTTATCCAGGTTCACCTTGGTTTGCGCTTGAAGTCATGCGTGATATTGATAAAGCAACTATATTTGAAATGCAGCGTGATGTGTTTCAACAATTGTATTTTAATATTCGTGATAAGCGTGCGGGTTTGCATGAGCGTGATTTTTATGAAGGTCTGATGGGTGTCATTCCACCTAAAGAAAAACGCGGATTGGTCATGATTGACCCACCTTACGAAATTGAGCGTAAAGACTTCCCACAATTGGTTGAAATTCTCCAAGCCGCACATAAAAAATGGCCAACAGGTGTGTTTGCAGTTTGGTATCCAATCAAAGATCGCGCCATGATTGAACGTTTTGAAAAGAAAATGTTCAAAACAGGAATTCGTCGCCAATTAATTTGTGAAATTTGTGTTTGGCCTGATGACACGCCAGTTGGCTTGAACGGATGTGGTTTACTCGTGATTAACCCCCCTTGGAAATTCTCTGAAGATGCAGATCAAGCCTTACAATGGCTATTCCCGCATTTACGTATGAGTGAAAATGGTGGTCATGCCGCTGTGCGTTGGTTGGTGGGTGAATAACCCATCTCGCCACTAAAGAAGTCAAAATATTCTCGAGGAATTGAAAATAATGACAAATTCTCTTAAACCTGATGCTGATTTAAATGAAGAAGACCATTCTTTTGATGGCATCACCTTTGAAGTAGAAGAAGAAGAACAAACGCATGAAGGGCAAAAAGTAAAACGCCGTGGTATTTATTTATGGCCTAATCTTATTACTACAGCAGCGTTGCTTTCTGGTTTTTACTCCATTATTGCGAGTATGAATGGCAACTTTAATCAGGCGATTTACGCAATCTTTTTAGCTGCATTGCTTGACGGATTAGATGGTCGAGTTGCACGCGCAATCGGTGCGCAAAGTGCATTTGGTGAGCAGTATGATTCACTTTCTGACTTATTAGCTTTTGGTGTTGCACCAGCGATTCTGATGTATAGCTGGAGTTTACATGATCTTGGACGTATCGGTTTAGCTTGTTGTTTTATTTATACCGCGTGTGCTGCATTTCGTTTAGCACGTTTTAATGTGCAAATTGGTGTGGTGGATAAGCGTTACTTTATTGGAATTGCGAGCCCATTAGCTGCTGTTACTGTGATTTCAGTGGTGTGGGTCGGTCGTGATTTCCCATTTGTTTTTGATTTAAAAGATATTGTGATTCAAGTAATCAACTCTGTTGTGATGGTTGGTGTTGGTTTACTTATGATTTCAAATATCAAATACTATTCATTTAAACAAATGGATCGTAAACGTGTACCTTTTGTTGTGATGTTGCCTGTGGTCTTGATTTTTGCAGCAATCACGTACAACATTCCAGTAGGAATCCTGATTGTATCTATTCTCTATATCCTTTCAGGTTTCATCACGACATTACTAGCCAAAAAGAATGATTCAAAAATAACACCCTAAAAAAATGGAGGTTCAGTATGCCAATATTGATGAATAACAATCAATTAAAGCGGCTGAACCTCAATAAGTCAGAAGCTTTAACATTTTATCCGCCAAAAGGCTTATTTAAAATTGTTTATCAAGCTTTAATTCTGCCGAATTTACCTGAGCCCTTTTATTACTTAAATTTTATTAGTCTAATCGGTCAACCTCGCATTCCGATTTGTTATAACGCCAGTGCTATTACTACGACGGCAATTGATACTGCGACCGTTTTGGTCAGTAGTAGTGCCTCAACTGTTGGACATCTCAAAAGTTATAGTGCCAAAGAGCAGTGTCAATTGGAGCAAGACCGTTATCAGTTTTTAGATGTAGATCAAATCCAAGTTGATTTCCCAAATTATTATTTTAAGCGTGATGATGATGAGCTCGGTTGTCAACTCCAAGTGAATATTGACTCTGAAATAGAAAATCATTCAGCTTTACAATGGGGAGTTGGCGATTATTGGTATGTGCGTTGCCAATGTGAAGGGGAAATCACCTATAAAAAACAAAAGTATCAAATTGAAGCACAGGGTATTTTAAAACATGCTAGAGCCATGTATTTGCCTTTTATAGCCTTTCATTTTTTTACCTATCAAATCATTCAGATTAATGCAGATTTGCAAATTATTTTGTCCGAACTCAGAAACCAGTGGAATAGTATAGGACTTACGCACTATTATTTATAGATTCTCTGTGGTAGGAGATGATTTTTATCGAGAATAAAGTCATCAATGA
>NZ_JANHGP010000025.1:0-26244 GCF_024494585.1 Acinetobacter sp. 5862 | reverse complement strand
GGCATATACAATTTAGATTGGGTGAAAGATAAACAATTAAATTGATTGAAAAATGATTTATGAAGGAAGTCTAATGTAAAAAATAAAAACTTAGATATGCCATAGATATCTTGTAGAAATTACATTGAATATCAGTCTCTTCATTGATAAATACGTATCTCAAATAAATATGAATCACCTTACGCATAAAATTGACATGACAAATTGTCAAAATTAAAGCAATATAACAATGCTTAAAGTTTTAGAAATATAAGTATTGCTGGAGCATAGGAATGAAAATTTTAATTACAGGTGCGAATACTGGGATTGGTTTCGCTACCGCTGAACAACTTGTGAAAAATGGACAACATGTCATTTTGGCTTGTCGTAACCCTCTAAAGGCACAGGCTGCACTGAAAAAGTTACGTGCATTAGACCAAGGGCAAGTGGATTTTATTTCTTTAGATTTAAATAGCCTAGAACATACACGAAAAGCAGCGGATGAAATTTCGGATCGTTATGGTGATTTAGATGTATTAATTAATAATGCAGGATTGTTTGCTAAGACCAAACAACTCACTCAAGATGGCTTTGAACAACAATTTGGTGTGAATTATCTCGGTCACTTCTTGTTGACCCAAAAGCTTCTCCCAGTTTTAGAAAAAGCACCTAAAGCTCGCATCATCCACCTTGCTTCAATTGCACATTGGGCAGGTTCAATCAAACCTAATAAATTTCGCGCAGAAGGTTTCTACAATCCGCTGTTTTATTATGGGCAATCTAAGTTAGCGAATCTTTTATTCAGTAATGCTTTAGCTGAACGTATGGCGAATAGCACCATTACCAATAATGCTTTGCATCCAGGTGGCGTTGCATCAGACATCTATCGCGAACTACCAAAGCCTGTTTATGAAGTTATGAAAATCGGCTTAGTCCCCACTTCTGTTCCTGCTAAGTTAATTACAGATATGGCTATTGCAGATCATTGGGCAAATCGTAATGGTGAATATGTCAGTGCACATATGCCAGACTGGAAATCACCACACGCAAAAAATCAACAACTCGCTCGTGAACTATATGATCAATCCATGGATCTTGTAGAAAATTTTCTTTAATTGATAAGAACGAAATAAAAAAGCCACCCAAGGGTGGCTTTCTCAATCCTGATGAGGTCAGATTAGTGACCACCACCATTGATTGCTTTCGTCATATCTTCAACAACTTTCTTCGCATCACCGAAGATCATCATTGTTTTTTCATTGTAGAACAAGTCATTGTCTAAGCCAGCATAACCTGTTGCCATAGAACGTTTGATCACCATGATTGTACGAGCTTTGTGAGCTTCAAGAATCGGCATACCATAGATTGGTGAACTTGGATCATCTTTCGCTGCAGGGTTAACTACGTCGTTCGCACCGATTACAAGTACTACATCTGTTGCTGGGAAGTCTGAGTTGATCTCATCCATCTCTAAGATGTCTTCATACGCAACATCAGCTTCAGCAAGTAATACGTTCATGTGACCAGGCATACGACCAGCAACTGGGTGAATCGCAAAACGTACTGTTACGCCTTGTTCTTTTAAGATTTCACATAATTCTTTAACTGCATTCTGTGCACGACCTTGCGCCATACCATAACCAGGTACAATCACAACGCTGTCAGCATTTGACATCAAGAAACCTGCGTCATCTGCTGAACCAGAACGATAGTTACGTTGAACTTGTTCGCCTTTGTCCGCTGTAGCAACTGCTGCACCACCCATCGCACCACCAAACAATACGTTGATGATTGAACGGTTCATCGCCTTACACATGATGTAAGAAAGAATCGCACCAGAAGAACCTACAAGTGAACCAGCAACGATTAACATATTGTTTTCTAGTGTGAAACCAATACCAGCTGCAGCCCAACCAGAGAATGAGTTAAGAAGCGATACCACAACTGGCATATCACCGCCACCAACTGGCGCAATCCAAACCCAACCAAATGCAAGTGCAAGTGCTGTCATCGCCCAGAAAGCAGTCATGTTATTCGTCAAGAAGAACATAATGCCTGCAGCAAGCATTGCAGCAAAGATAAGCGCTTGAACCGGTTTAACCCATGCACCAGAAATCGTTTTTGCCCATTTCTTAGCAGCTAATTTACCGTAAGCAAATACTGATGCTGTAAATGTAATCGCACCAACGAAGCAACCTACAAACAATTCAAATAAATGAACTTTGCTCATATGAGCATGCTGTACGCCAGCAGCAGTTAAAGCAGCTTCATTTTCAGCAAATAATGCGGTTAATTGATTGTTGTGTAAAATCGCAGCAATCGCAATTAATACCGCAGCCAAACCAACCAATGAGTGCATTAAAGCAACTGTTTCAGGCATTTGTGTCATCGGAACAGTTCGCGCACGAGCGATACCAACCACACCACCAAGTACCATCGCACCAACGATCATCCAAACAACTGGATGTTCTGCAACAAAGAATGTTGTCACTACAGCAATCGCCATAGCGATCATGCCGTAACGGTTACCTGCGATTGCAGTTTTAGGACCTGACAAACCACGCAAAGTTAAGATAAAAAGGACGGCACCAATCAGGTAGAACCAATCCGCATAGTCTCGAATAAATTCCATCTATTAGCCCTCTTTTTTCTTTTGCTTCGGCTTGAACATTTCAAGCATACGAGCAGTTACAGCGAAGCCACCAAAAATGTTGATACTTGCCAAGAACACAGCAATTGCACCCAAGATGCTCACAACGTTTACGCTTTGGAAAGCTACATTTGCTTCAACACCAATCACAGGCATACCCACGGTTTGGATCATTGCCCCAACGATAATGATTGAAGACAATGCGTTCGTTACCGCCATAAGTGGTGTATGTAACGCAGGTGTTACTCCCCAAACTACGTAGTAACCTACGAAGATGGCAAGGACGAAAATTGTAATCGTTTCAACCATGAGAACTCTCCTTAACCGCGCTTGAGCAGTACTTGACCGCCATGAGTCACGAGTAACGCTTTTTGGATTTCATCTTCTTGATTGATCGCAAAGTTTTTGTCTTTGTCGAATAATGTTTCAAGGAAGTTGAAAACGTTACGGGCATACAATGCAGATGCTTCTGTTGCAACTGTGCCTGGAATGTTTGGGATACCCAGAATTTTCACGCCATTTTCAGTAACAACAGTTTCGCCTTCTTTAGAACCTTCAACGTTACCACCCGTTTCAACTGCCATATCTAAAATGACAGAACCCGGTTTCATCTTGGCAACAGTTTCAGCCTTGATCAGGCGCGGAGCATTACGACCCGGAATCAATGCAGTCGTGATTACGATGTCAGCATTTGATACAGCTTTATCTACAATCGCAGCTTGATCTTTGATGTATTGCTCACCCGGCTGCCAGCCATAACCGCTTTTCGCAGCTTCAGCAGCACGTTGCTTTTCTTCATCTGACATTGGTACGTCTAACCATTTACCGCCTAAAGACTCAACTTGTTCTTTAGCCGTTGGACGTAAGTCAGTTGCTTCTACAACCGCACCTAAACGTTTTGCAGTCGCAATCGCTTGAAGACCAGCAACACCAACACCCATGATCACAACACGCGCAGGTTTTACGGTACCCGCAGCCGTCATTAACATTGGGAACATACGTTGATATTCAGCCGCAGCTAACAATACAGATTTATAACCCGCTAAGTTTGCTTGAGAAGAAAGTACGTCCATGTTTTGTGCACGTGAAAGCGTACGAGGAAGTAACTCTAAAGCAAAAGCAGACACTTGCTGAGTAGCAAACTGGTCTAATTCTGGATTGCGGTAAGGGTCAAACATAGCTATTACAGTTGTATTTGCCGCAAGTTTTTGAATTTCGTCACCTTTAGGGGCACGTACCTTCAAAATAATTTGGCTGCCTGTATAAGCATCGTCCGTAATAGTTGCGCCAACTTGTTCATAAGCACTGTCAATATAGGCTGCTTTAACACCAGCGCCACGTTGAATGACAATGCTATGACCTGCGTTAATCAACTTCTTAACTGTTTCTGGTGTTGCCGCTACACGACTTTCACCTGCAACAGTTTCGGTTGGGATTCCGATCTGCATGAGCGTTCCTCAAGCTAGTTTTTCTTAAGTAAACATCGCAAGTAGCAATGTTTCCCCCAGGAGTATTCTTTGTTGAATTTTGGATTCTAATGGAACTTTTTTAAAATTCCACCCAATATTTATTTAATAAATACCTATATTTTGAACTGATGATTCAGATTAATGTTTACAACTTATATAATCAGCATGTTTGCCTACTTATAAGTAAAAAAACTTTATCTTTATATACTATATAAGTAAATCTGATTATTTAAACAAACTCACCAGCTCACTATCTTTTTCAGTCATCAACAACAGATAAAAAAGTAAGGTATAAATAATAAATCAGGGCTTTGTTGCATTAATGACTCATAATCAATACAAATTACTTATCTGGTTTAGATATTGAACGTATTGTGATTTATAAATCATCCGAATCTGCATCATAATCATGCAATTAATCGGTGGGATTGGCTTCTTAGAACATTTATAGCGTTTTTAGAGCGACTTCGATCAAATTTTTACAGATAAAATCATCGATTAGTAAAGACTAAGCAAATCATTCAAAATGATCTAAAGATGCGAATAGAGATCAATCAAGATAATTATCAAAAATAAATGTAAAAATTTTAAATGGCATTTTTTCAAGTGATATTTGTATGATTTTATCTAGTAAAACCTCAAAAAATGCACAAAATTAGTGCAATAAAATCATCTTTTAAAATTCTGACTCATTTTTTTGATTCATTAAAAATAAAATTTCTTGAAAATGTGCACCCATTGCCTCCTCTGCCAGACAATCTTCAGGATTTCGCAAAAGATATTGCTCTAAAGACAAACAACCACAACCGATACATTGATCCAATTGTTGGCCTAACTGCAACAACATCATGATTTGCTGATCCAATTGCCCTTGCCACTCTTGTGACATAATTTGCCAATCTTTTTCATAGCCACTTGTTGCTTTGGTAAGATACTCAGCGTCTGTTTTATTTGTTTTAAACTGATCCCAACCTGTTGAGCTGCTTTTATAATTGCAATTCGCCTAAGCATCGCACACTGGTACCTACGCTGGTCCCCTCCGTTCTAGTACTCCAAATCAGAATTTTTTTTCTTCATAAAAACGAATCGTTGGAACACTTACGCCGCTACGTTTTGCAAGTTTTCCGATGCTAAGCCATGTTTCTGCAGATATCATATTTTATAAAGATGTACCGTAATGAATAAAATAAATACTCAAGCCTTTCAAATAATTCATCCTGAAGCGCTCTATCATCCTAGAAGTAATGGATATAGTCATATTGCTGTTGTGAAACCGAATATGCGAATTATTCATCTCGCGGGGCAAGGTGGAGAAAATAAAAATGGTGAACTTTCACCTTTTTTTGACCAACAGGTACAACAAGTCTTTTATAATATTCAACAGGCTTTAGCCTCAATTCAAGCAACACTTTCAGATATTGCCGTGTTACGTGTTCTGATTGTTGATCATGACACTCAGAAACATCAGCTGGTGATTAAAACAATAGTGGATCTTTGGAAAACTTATGAATTCCCTGTTTGTACACTTATTCCAGTCACAGGCTTAGCATTACCAGAAATGCAAATTGAAATCGAAGCGACTGCGTATACTGCCTAAGAACCAGAGAAGAGAATATTATGTCAAACACCCAAAATATGAGTCAAAATAAAGCCTTACTCTGGTTTATGGCAACAGCATGTGGTTTATGCGCAGGTGCAAACTATTATAGCCAACCCTTAATTCACTCCATTCAGCAATTTTTTGCAGTGACAGAGGGGCAAGCAGCCCTGACTGTAACTTTTGCTCAAGTTTCTTATGCGCTCGGTTTGCTCTTTATTGTTCCAATGGGCGATGTCGTTAATAAGACCAAATTTATTCCGCTCTTAATGGCATTATGTGCGGTAGGCCTATTTATTTGTGCTTTCTCTGTGAATCTACCAATGCTTTGGATTGGTACAATTCTAGTTGGACTATTTTCTGTCGCTGCTCAAGTGTTAATTCCACTCGCAACCATGACTGTTGAACCAGAAAAAACAGGTGAAGTTGTTGGCTTTCTCATGAGTGGTTTATTGGTTGGTATTTTACTTTCCACAAGTCTTGCAGGGCTGTTTTCAAATTTGTTTCATTGGAAAGTCATTTATGTCGTGAGTGGTATTTTAATGTTGATTTTGGCTTATGCACTCAAAAATCGACTTCCATATGTTATGCGAATCAAAATGGATTACAGGCAAATTTTTATCTCTATGGCTGAATTATTAAAACAAGAAAAACGTTTGCTATTACGTGCATTGACAGGTGCTTTTGCATTTGCGGCAGTCAGTATTTTGTACTCAACGATTGCTTTATTGCTCACAGCAGCACATCATCTTCCTGACCTTGTGATTGGAATGGTTAGCCTTGTCGGTATTTTCGGCGCATTATCAACTCAATATATAGGTCGTTACGCTGACCAAGGTTATACCAAACAATTAACTTGGATCGGTTGTGGCTTGTTCATCCTCAGTTGGATTTGTTTCTATTTTGGACAAACTTTTCTATTCAGCTACATTCTTGGATTTGCCGTTATCCAATTGGCTTTAGCGCTTGTACATACCAGTAATCAAAGTATTATTTTCCGCTTACGACCTGATGCAAAATCTCGAATTAATGCCATATATATGACGGCGTATTTTACAGGCGGTGCTTGTGGCTCTGCACTTGGGATTTTTTCATGGAATCATGGTGGTTGGGCAATGACGTGCATCGCTGGAATAAGTCTTGTTTTTGCCTGTATACTTTTTAGTTTATTGGATAATTACTTAATTTATAAAAATGAAAATACTGCACATAATTGCTAGGCTTCAAACTAAAATCACTTATCAATCAATGCATACATCAAAAATTCACCCCAGAACAATCAGTTTAATGCTCATTATTTTGGGGTTACCATTTTATTAGCCAATATCTCAGCTAACTACTTTTGAGAATCAATGATTTTTAATGATTCATAATAAAAAAATATTCACGGTAATATTTTAATTCAGCAATTGAGTCACGAATATCGTCCATCGCCAAATGTGAGGCATTTTTCTTTAAGCCACTCATAATTTCAGGTCTCCAGCGTTTCGCTAACTCTTTGACTGAAGATACGTCTAAATTACGATAATGGAAGAACTGTTCAAGTTCAGGCATCAGGCGGTGTAAGAAACGGCGATCTTGGCAGATTGAGTTACCACACATTGGTGATGATTTTGGATTCACCCATTTTTTTAAGAACTCAAGTGTTTGCTGTTCTGCATCTTGCGCAGACAATTTGCTACGGCGTACACGTTCAATTAAACCTGATTGACCATGTTGCTTGGTATTCCATTCATCCATTGCGTTTAGAATCAAATCTGATTGATGAACCGCTAAAACAGGACCTTCAGCAAGAATATTAAGATTATCATCAGTAATAATTGTTGCGATTTCAATAATCTTATCGTTATCCGTATCCAGACCTGTCATTTCTAGGTCGATCCAAATTAATCGTGTATCTGGGGTGCTGCTCATAGATCGTGATTCTAAAGTGCTTAAAAACATCAATAGTAGCAAATTAATTACTTCTTGGCTGTAATTCTATAGTGGCTTCATGCTATTTTTGCGGTCTTAAATGTATGGATTTTTTGGGACATGAATGGCTTTAATTCGTAAACGTCGCTTAACCGAACAACAGCAACGTCGTATTGAGAAACAGCACAAATCTCGTCAAGACGACATTGACACATCACAAGATTTGGATGGGCTAGTTGTTCAGCATTATGGTCGTCAACTCGAAGTACAAGCACTCTCTGTACCTGATCAACATCCAGAAAAACCAGAAGTTCAAGATGGTGAGCCTGAGCCATTCTGGAAACCAATTGAATTGGATAGTGTTTGGCGTTGCCATACTCGTACCAATCTCGAATTATTGGTCACTGGTGATCGCGTCAAATGGCAAGCAGATCCAAATACAGGTTTAGGAATCATTACTGCGATCTATCCTAGACAATCTCTACTGACTCGCCCTGACCGCTATCATAAGGTTAAGCCTGTGGCAGCAAACATTAGTCTGATTGTGATTGTATTTGCACCATTGCCAGAACCTGCACCAACATTGATTGATCGTTATTTGGTTGCCTGTGCTGATGCCAATATTCCTGCATTATTGGTACTCAACAAATCAGACTTACTCACTGAAAATGATCCTATTCTAAATTTACTCAGTGAATATGAAGCCTTGGGTTATGAAACCATGATCTGCCAATCACAAGGTGATTTGACTGAACTTGCTCAACGCTTAGACAAGGAAACTGTGGCTTTTGTTGGGCAATCAGGTGTTGGTAAAAGCTCCTTGATCAATACCATCGTCCCAAATGCAGCACAGAAAACCAATGTAATCTCAGAAAACTCAGCCCTTGGTCAACACACCACGACTTCAACACGTCTGATTAAATTTGGATCAAACGGCGCATTGATTGATTCTCCTGGGATTCGTGAGTTTGGACTATGGCATCTAAATTTAGAAAAAGTTCGCACAGGTTTTCCTGAAATTGAATCACATCTTGGTCTCTGCCAATTCCGTAATTGCACGCATACGCATGAGAAAAATTGTGCATTGAAACAAGCAGTTGATCAAGGTGAAATCCTACAGCGCCGTCTTGACAGTTATTTACGCCTCATTGATGAAATTCAAGAAGCACAACAAAAAAGTTAACTTTTCTCGATCATTCCCCCTTGAACTAAGGATTTTGATCACCATAGAGATACGTTATACTCAGGATCAATTTTGATTTTAACTTTAGGTGACTTGTGGAACGCTGGTTAGAGTTTATGGGGAATCACCCCTTCTTATTTGGTGCGCTCGGCGTATTGATCGTGTTGTTCTTTGTTTTAGAAGGACAACGTAATGGTCGTAAAATTTCACCGCAATCACTCGGTATTTTGGTTAAAGCAAAAAATGCCATGCTGATTGACCTTCGTGATGCGAAAGATTTCCGTGATGGTCACATCAGCGGTAGCCGTAACATTCCATATAGCCAAATCACAAGTCATGTAGATGAATTAAAAGCAAGTGATCGTCCATTGGTATTTATCTGTAACTTAGGTCAAGTTGCGGGTGCAGCATTGCAAAAAGTTGCGCATGCAGATAGCTATCGTCTAGATGGTGGTATCAGCAACTGGAAAGCTCAAGGCTTACCCTTAGTTAAAAGTAAAACCAAAGCTTAAGGAGCAATAAGATGACAACTCCAAACGTCACAATTTACTCAACGCTGTCTTGCCCATACTGTGTACGTGCAAAACAATTACTTGAGCGTAAAGGCGTTGCTTTTAAAGAAATTAATCTTTCAAATGAAGCACCTGAAGTTCGTATTGAGTTAATGCAACGTACTAACCATCGTACAGTGCCTCAAATTTTTATCAAAGACCAATTCATTGGCGGTTTTGATCAACTTTATGCTTTAGAGCGTGAAGGTAAACTCGACCAATTATTAGCTTAACTTTAAGGAAAAACAATGAGCGAAGAACAAGTTCAACCACAACTTGCATTAGAACGTATTTATACTAAAGATATTTCTTTTGAGGTTCCTGGCGCGCAAGTATTTACAAAACAATGGCAACCAGAACTCAATATCAATTTATCTTCTGCTGCAGAAAAAATTGACCCAAATCATTACGAAGTATCATTAAAAGTTGTAGTTCAAGCAACAAATGAAAATGAAACGGCGTTTATCGTTGATGTAACTCAATCAGGTATTTTCTTGGTTGATAATGTTGAAGAAGACCGTCTTCCATATATCTTAGGTGCTTACTGCCCAAATATCTTGTTCCCGTTCTTACGTGAATCGGTAAATGATTTAGTAACTAAGGGTAGCTTCCCACAATTGTTACTTACACCAATTAACTTTGATGCAGAATTTGAAGCAAACATGCAACGCTTACAAGCGGATGCCGATGCTCAAGGTCAAGCTTAATCGTTATTACGATAGCTGTAAAAAAGGACTGAATATCAGTCCTTTTTTTATTACTCAACAATCGTTCTAAAGGTAAGATTAATCCGTGGTGTAAATATTTTTTTGGTTGGCGGTAAACGATGTAACCAATATGTCTGTGTCGTATCTTTCATGACTAATAAACTGCCATGTTCTAAAAACACATCAACTTTTTCTTTGGTTTGTTTATGTTTAAACGCAAATTTACGTTCTGCTCCAAAACTTAAAGAAGCAATTGCACCATTTTTGATAAGATCGATTTCATCATCACTGTGCCAAGCCATCCCTTCTTCTCCAGAATGGTAAAGATTGAGCAAGCAAGAATTGAATGTTTCACCTGTTAATTTTTCGACTAAGGCTTTTAACTCAATCAGTTCTATAGTCCAAGGCAAAGCATATTTATTAATGTTGGAATACGTATATTCGAAGCCTCGATCACCATACCAAGCGACTTTTCTTTTAGTTATAATTTTTCGACCAAAAATAATCGCCTGATCGTTTTCCCATGCAATATTCTTCATAAGCATTTCGAAATAGTGATCTGCTTCTAAACTACTTAAAACTTTACCATAATAATGAACAGTCCCCTCGTAGGGTAAATAGTTCACTGTTGGATCTGCTTCAATATCAAATAATTGCATGAGTCTGCGAACCCTCCCAACCAATAATCGCTGTTTTACGAACTGTTCCCCACTCATATCCACCGATAGCACCGGTCGACTGAATCACCCGATGGCAAGGGATTAAAAATGCAATCGGGTTATTACCAATTGCTGTTCCAACAGCACGAGCTGCTTTGGGATGATCGATCATCTGGGCAAGTTGTCCATAAGTCGAAAGTTGACCCATTGGAATTTTGAGTAAGCTCTGCCAAACTTTTAATTGAAAGGGTGTGCCCTTGAGATGTAATTTAATCATCGGAAGTTGTTCCCAATCCTGACGAAAAAACTTCAGTGCAGCTTCTTGAAAAACGTCAACTTGTTCAATATACATTGCATTAGGAAATTGCTCTTTTAAATGTGCTAATGCTTCAGCTGTATTTTCTACAAATCGAAGTGTACAAATGCCTTTCTGAGTGGATGCAATCAACACCTGACCAAATGGTGTTTCAGAAAACTGATAATGAATCGTTAAATGCTGCCCACCATATCTATACTCAGCAGGTGTCATACCTTCTATTTGAATAAAAAGATCATGTAGTCGACTGGTACTCGATAATCCTGTGGCAAATGTTGCATCAAATACACTGCCCTGCTGTTGCTTCAGAACCTTCTTTGCATGTTCAATGCTGATATATTGTAAAAATTTCTTCGGACTGGTACCCGCCCACTCAGTAAACAAGCGCTGAAAATGTGCTGGACTAAGATGAATGTGTGCTGCTATTTCATCAAGCTGTGGCTGCCTTTGAAAATTATTCTGTATATAAGCAATCGCTTCTGCAATACGCTGATAATGTTGTTGTGAGGACATAGGATTAGCTCTCATCATTCATCGTTTCACTGTATCAATTTAGAAATTTGATGAAAATCCGAATCATGCTCAGTTTATGTTCTCATTCAATATAAATGAATGCGCATAAAAAAACTGCACGCTTAATACGTACAGTTTTATCACTAAACTACTGGCTCGACTTAACAATACACGCTTAGATTTATTGATCTAAATCCCAATAAATTAATGCATATAATGCTTATGACCTTGATCACGTAAATCTGCAATTTTCTTCGCTTGTTTTTTTGCTTCGTCTAACTTACCTGCTTGAACAAGTGCTTTTGCCTTATCAATTTCCACAATAATTTGCTCAAATAATGCTGTTGAAGTCGGAACTTTTTCAGCTGAATGTGAGGCCAACTTATACTGTTTTGAATGGACTGCTGCTGCACGCATATTATTTAAAGCAGCTGTTGCCGCCTGTGGATTTTCAGCGTGATTGAATGCTTTATAGTTTTTACCGAGTACTTTCATATCATCAGATAAACCACCAGCAAAAACTGGGCTACTCAAACTAAAACATGACAACATAAGTGCAGTGGCTAAAGTTTTTTTAATCATCAGGATGTCCTATCAAAACTGTGGCTATAATTGAGTTCACGTACAGACTGACATCGCACACAGTTGTGCTTATAGGTCAGATGACGACGTAAGTTTAGAATACATAAAAAATGCAACGATTTCGTTGCATTTTAATTAAAAGTGAAACTGTTTTATTTACGACTTCTGTAGTAAAGCATCATGTATTGCTTCTACCAACTGTTGCGAAATCTCTTGCTTTGACGCTTTCTCTAATTCACGCTTTTCCATATGGTATGACTGAGCAAAAAATACTGTCATTGCATTTTCATCAGAAGCAAAACCAATATCAGGGCGTGATACATCATTACACGCAATCATATCGAGTTTTTTAGCAACCAATTTTCCTGCTGCATATTGCTCAACATTTTGGGTTTCAGCTGCAAACCCAACCATAAATGGACGTTGTTGTTGCTCTGCAATCGTCGCCACGATATCTGGGTTCTTCACCAAAGCGACTGCAAGTTCATCACCTGCTTTTTTAATTTTATGTTCTGCAACTTGAGCAACGCGATAATCAGCAACTGCCGCCGTCGCAATAAAAATATCACAACCTTCTTTAAGCTGATTCATACTGACATCAAGCATTTGCATAGCTGAACTTACATTAATCCGTTGTACACCATTTGGTGTATCTAAACTCACTGGACCTGCAACTAAAGTGACTTTTGCACCAGCTGCGTAACAAGCGGCCGCTAGTGAAAAACCCATTTTACCCGTACTGTGATTGGAAATATAACGAACAGGATCAATTGCTTCTCGTGTCGGACCAGCTGTAATAGTCACACGTTTGCCAGCCAATAAGCCAAATTTTTCAGCAATCGCACGTTGTGCTTTATGAAAATAAGCGGCAACTTGACGTGCCAAGTCTTCAGGTTCAGGCATACGCCCTAAGCCAACATCACCACATGCTTGTTCGCCTGCATCAGGCATAATGACATGCACGCCATCTTCAACTAAAGTTTGCAGATTACGCTGAGTGGCTTTCGCTGCCCACATTTGTTGATTCATCGCAGGCGCAACCCAAACAGGTGCTTTGGTTGCTAAATATAGAGTGCTTAATAGATCATCAGCCAAACCATTGGCAAATTTTGCAATGCTGTCACAACTTGCAGGTGCAACCAAGACGAGATCGGCCCAACGCGCCAATTCGATATGCCCCATGCCTGCTTCTGCTTCAGGATCCAATAATTCAGTATGTACAGGATTACCTGACAAAGCTTGGAAAGTGAGCGGTGTAATAAATGCTTGTGCGCCTTGCGTCATTACGACACGAACATCGAAACCAAAATCTTTTAAACGGCGGACTAAAATCGCACTTTTATAGGCAGCAATACCGCCAGTAACCGCTAATATAATGTTTTTATGTGGAATAACACTGAGATCAAAGCTCACAAACAGGATACCTTACTGTTGCAGTGGCGCTCACAATAGCATTAAATACGGTCATACCCAAGTGATGTACTTGGAAAAATCATCATCATAAAAAAATTGTGTGAATAAAAATGAATCAATCAATAAGACAATCTATCAAAGCATGGCCTGAACAAGAACGCCCACGTGAACGCTTATTACTCCAAGGTGCACAAAGCCTATCTGATGCAGAACTATTGGCTATTTTTCTACGCTCAGGCTCAAAACAACATTCGGCTGTGGAACTTTCTCGAATTCTGATTCAACATTTTGGTGGCTTGAATCCGATTTTTGATGCATCACTTGAAGACTTATCCCAATTTAATGGAATTGCTTCTACCAAATATGCCCAACTCATGGCAGTTAAAGAACTTGGACGGCGTTATCTACACAACTATTTTCATCAACAACGTTTATGTCTAGATACATCAACACTGGTATTGGATTATTTGCGCTACGAACTGCAAGGTGAAAAGCAGGAAGTTTTTGCTGTACTTTGTTTAGATGCTGAACTCAGAAAGCTCCATTTCAAAAAACTATTCTATGGTTCACATCATTCATGTAGCGTTTCGCTGAATCAAACCTTACGTTATGCCTTACAACAACAGGCTTGCCAAATCGTGGTTGCACATAATCATCCTTATGGTATTGCTCAACCTTCACCAGAAGATATTTATCTGACTCAGCAACTCAAACAAGCCTGTAAACTATTGGAAATTAATCTGATTGATCATTTTATTATTTCAGCAGAAGATCATTTTTCATTTTCTGAACAACAACTCCTCAACCCCACTAAAATCAAGTAATCTCATCTTGACAAAGCCCAAATCTAACCCGAACATCAACACATAAAATTAATGATTCAAATAACATGATTGTCCGTGATCAACCGAGTATTTTTAAAGTTTTATTCTCATGGCGCGGGACGATTTTACCTAAAATTTTACCCTCGCTAGGATTTGTCATGCTTATCTCTGCCATTATTGGTGGTGTTGAGTATGTAGATCTGTATCGATTTCCAGAAATTCCTTTGGTAGGTTTTACACTGATTGGGGTTGTCCTTTCGATTTTTTTGGGTTTTAAGAATACAGCTTGTTATGATCGCTGGTGGGAAGCACGTAAGCTTTGGGGTGTTTTAATTGCAACTTCTCGTCATTTTGATCGTGACTGTCGTGTATTAACTCAGGCTCGCCGCGAACGTATTATTCAAAATGTAATTGTATTTGCGAATGTGTTACGCGACCGCTTACGTCACCAAACAGCAAATCCCACTGAACTTATAGAAACCAGTGGTCTAAGCCAGCAAGCACTAACTCAACTCTATCAACAACATAATGCACCACAATACACACTTAGCCTGATTCAATGGGAACTATTACAAGCCATGAAAGAAGGTGAAATATCAGATATTATTTATACTCAAATGAACCGCCATGTCGCGGCTTTAAGTGAAATGCAAACGGGTTGTGATCGTATTGCGAATACCCCGATTCCATTTGCCTACTCTGTTTTACTGAATCGTACTGTATATTTTTTCTGCTTTATGCTGCCGTTTAGTTTGGGATCTTTATTAGGTCTAGTGACCCCACTTTTAGTCGGAATTTTGGCTTATACATTTTTGGGGTTAGATGCTTTAAGTACAGAAATTGAAGAGCCATTTGGAACACAAAGCAATGACTTGCCTTTAGATGCGATGGTACGTTCAATTGAAATTGAGTTACTGGGAACATTAGGTCGCCCAACCCCTCCACCAATTCAAGCGCATGATCATAATTTATTGTAAATTATAAATTTAGATAAACCGATGACGTTTCGTTCAGTTGTAATCAAACTCAGTATTTGATGATTTATCAAATACTGACAGCGGCAAAGATTGATTTTTAGATTAAAGAAATCATTAGATTGCAAAACCGTGAAACATCCATTGTATGCCCCATAAAATAATGATCAAAAAGATGATGATTAAATATAATTCTATTTTTTTCATGTGCAGATTTATCTAAAACTTTCCCAAATACCTATCTGCTCTTCTTTCACTCTAGGCGTATTACCCAGTTTAATCCACGGCATATTTTCACCATGAAAATCACTACCAATCGAAACAGCCAAATCAAACTGCTGAATCATTCGATCCACCATTTGACGAGTTGATGCCGGTTCTACACTCGAAGGAAGTTCAACAGCATCTCCACCCGATTCAGCAAATAATTCAATTAAATAACGAATATTGGTCGCCGATAAATCATATCTGGTTGGATGCGCTAAAACTGCGAAGCCTTGGCTGGCATGGATCACGTCAATCGTTTCTTTCAACCCCAAACCTTCAAATTTCACAAATGCCTTTTTTCCTTCTTTAAGAAAACGGTCAAATGCTTGTTGTGGGCGACTGACAATATTTTTTTCTACCAATGTTTTGGCAATATGGGTACGGGTCACTCGGTCTGGATGTCCATCAACTTTGGCAATCACATCTGGGTAAATATCAAAATCAATACATTTCTCTAATAAGCTACAAATCACTTTCGCACGTTCAGCACGGACTTTTTTCTGATTTTCAAGCATTGCTTTTATAGGCGTCTCATCTTGCATATTCAAAGCAACAATATGAACACCATAACTCTTTTTAATATTTGGTCTTGACCATTGGCTTGATATCTCCACACCAGAAATGATTTTAATATCATATTCTTTAGCATGTTTCTTGGCACGACTTAAAGCATCCATCGTGTCATGATCTGTCACGGCAAGCATCTTTATTTTTAAGTCAACAGCCGCCTCTACCAGTTGTTCTGGAGAGTACGTACCATCTGAAATGTGGGTATGTGTATGTAAATCGACACCGAACATGGTTTGTATTATGCTATCTGACCTATTTCATCATCGTACTGTAACATGAAAGCGTTGCTCGACTATCTGCCGATTATTATCTTCTTTTATTTTTATAAAACCACTGATCCCAAAGATAGTCATCACCCTTTATTACAGTTGGTTGGTAGCGCAGGAAATACCGATCAAAATCATATTCTTGTTGCAACCTGTGCACTTTTAATTTCAACGCTTGTTGTTTACGGTTGTTTGTTCTTTTTCCAGAAATTTAAACTGGAAAAAATGCAATGGTTTATTGTTGTCATGTCGGTGATTTTTGGTGGAATCACACTCGTATTCAGTGATGTGACCTACATTAAAATGAAAGCAATCATCATCAATATCGGTATTGGAATAGGTTTTTTAGTTACCCCATTATTCAATAAAGAACGTACCCCGATTATTAAAAAGCTTCTTGGTTCGTTACTCGAATTAAGTCATCAAGGCTGGATGAGATTGAACTTAGCGTGGTGTGGACAATTCTTTTTGCTTGCCGCTTTACATTTTTTCTTTGGATTCGTCTATATGCAAGGCAAATATTGGGGCGAATTCACGGCTTTCGGCGATATTATCGTTTCTCTCAGTTACCTTGCTGCTATACTATTTTTCTTAAGAAAGCATTTTAAAACCACCGACTGAATTTTGAATCATTGAGCGACTGCCATGCCTTATTTTGTCCTAACCTGTACTGATCATGAAGGTACCTTAGAAAAACGTTTAGCAACTCGTCCACAACATATTGAACGATTGCAAAAGCTAGATGATGAAGGACGTTTAATTGCTGCTGGCGCTCATCCTAAAGATCCAAATAATCCACAAGCAGGTTTTTTAGGCAGTACGATTATTGTTGAATTTGACACGCGTGAAGCACTAGATAGCTGGATTCAGGAAGAGCCTTTTTTAAAAGAAGGAATTTACTCAAATATTGAGGTAAAGCCTTTCAACAAAGCTTTTCCAAAAGGGTAAATCATGCACTTTGCAGCCAAAAGCTTTTTCGCCTTATGCTTAATGAGTTCATCAGTCTGGGCTGTTGAACCAACACCAGCTATTGCACCGACAACAACTGTTCAAGCTAAACCAAACTCAACAACAGCTTCCACCCCTGTTACTACGGCAACTGCTAAGCCCTTAACTGCTGAACAAATTGCAAAGGCTAAACAGCAACAAGAAGCAAAAGTCAAAGCATTGGTTCAAGATCAAGCCAATCGCTTAAAACAACTTGAAAATGCCAATCTTGAAGCGCTCTCGCAAAATCAAGAATTACAACTCAAAAATGACAATCTTACTGTTCAGATTCAAGTTTTACAAAGTGAGCGCAGTGCTCAAATGTTCTTGTATGGTGCTATGACCATTGCAGTTGGTGTCATTCTAGGTTTCTTTATTGCGAGCTATGTCTACACCAAACGTCGTCGCCAGTGGTAACAATATAATTTTTATTTATGTCTCATTCATCAAAATTACAAACTGCTGAATTAGATTGGGAAATAGTCGATGGCATCGAAATTCCTATTTCTAAACAATTCGGTGATGTCTACTTTTCTAAAGACAATGGTTTGCTTGAAACCCGACATGTATTTTTAAATGGCAATGATTTAACCGAACGCCTCTCTCAACTACACGATTATCAATATTTCTGTGTAGGTGAAACTGGTTTTGGTACAGGACTCAATATTTTAACCCTGTGGCAACTCTGGCAACAAGTTCGCTTAGATAATCACAGCCATTTACATGTTGTCAGCGTTGAAAAATTTCCATTAAATAAAGCCGATTTAATCCGTGCACTCAATGTTTGGACAGAGCTCAAACCTTTAGCAGAAAAATTGATTCAGCAATATCCCTTGCCAATCGCAGGTTGTCATCGCTTAAGTTTTCCTGAAGAACGTTTTAGTATTGATTTATGGCTAGGGGATGCTCAGGATATTTTTCCAACGATCCCTAAAACCCAAGCAGTGAATGCATGGTTTTTGGACGGTTTTGCTCCATCTTGTAACCCAGATATGTGGCAAGCAAATGTCTTAGATCATATGGTGCGTTTATCTGATTTTGGAACAACTTTCGCATCCTTTAGTGTCGCAGGCATATTAAAACGTGGGCTTAAACAACACGGTATCCAAATCAGCCGTCCACGAGGTTTTGGTCATAAACGAGAAATGCTCAAAGCTATTTGGCTAAATGCTTCACAAGAAGAAACAGACACCGCCGATTCGAAGCAAGACATAACGATTCAAAATGAATCTGAAATAACAAGCTCAGCATCTGTACAGCGACATATTGCGATTATTGGCGCAGGAATCGCAGGTTTAAGCTCAGCATGGGCATTTGCTCAACGAGGACATCAAGTTACGATCTACGAGCAAAATGAGCCGCTTTCAGGAGCATCTGGCAATCCCTTGGCATTGCTCAATCCAAAACTATGCCCAATTGAACAGGCGCATGAACACTTAATGACCTTGAGTTGGCAACATGCGTTGAATTTTTATCCTCGTTTTAAGGCATTTAGACCGATTCAAGTCGAGCAAATTGCATTAAAAAATGCAGATGAACTGCTAGGACTGGTTGAGCAATATCCTGAAAACGTTTTAACTGCAAATACAACACTTGAATGCCTTCCTGAAACCGAGCTTCCAAGTCTGACCTTACATCAAGCTGGCGCAGTTTCACCACATCAATTACGTGATGAGATTTTACAACATGCTAATATTCGAATAGAAAAAGCAAAAATTTCTCGATTAGAGTCGACTGATAGCCAAGTTACACTCTGGCAAGACCAACAAAAAATTGCCATAACACATCATGCGATTGTCTGTTGTGCTAAACAAAGTGCTGAACTCATCGAAAACTATCCTGTCTTAAAGCCAATTCGAGGACAAGTCAGCTGGGTTGAGAATAGCCAGCGGCCTTTAGCACTGGATCAAGCTTATAGTTATGGCGGCTATTGCATACAACTGGATGCTTCACAGTTGATTCTGGGTGCATCTTTTTATCCCAATCGGGATGATGCAGAAGTGCTAACTGAAGATCATGTGCATAACTACGAACTTATCCACAGTGTCTTCCCTCAATATGCAGAACAACTTCCAAAGCTGGAGACTTGGCAAGGAAGAGCATCCGTTCGCGCACAAAGTTTAGATTATTTCCCCTTAGTTGGGAAAATACAAAATCTTGATCAAATCTATACTTTTGCTGGTTTAGGATCGAAAGGTTTCTTATTTGCGCCATTATGTAGTGAAATCTTAGCATCACTAATGTTAGGTGAACTTTGCCCAGTTCCTCAAAGTTTATTGGATAAATTAAACCCTCAAAGATTTCAAAAGAAATTAAAAGCTAAAAAACCTTATTATTCTGGGTAAATTATTATTTTAGTTGTTCATTCTTTAAATTTGCCAAAATACCTAAGTATTTTGGCAAATTTAACTGATCTATGCGCCTTGTTCTAAAGCTAAGCCAGCATCACGTGCTGCACGTGTACCGCCCATCAATACAACATATTCACGAGAATCATCTAAACCTTCTAAAAGCTCTGCTGCGCGTGGTGCTTTACTACCACCACCACATAAAATATAAATCGGCTGATCCGCTGCAACCTGAGTCAAACTATCCGCATTAATTTCAGCAATTGGAAGATTCAACGCCCCTTTGACGTGTGCCTCTGCATAGGCTTTAGCATCTCGGACATCCCAAATGACTGCGCCTTCTGGGAACTCAAATGTTGTAATTTCTTGTTTACGGATCATTGTGCACTCCTTTGATGTAAACAACACTTGGCAAATGAAGAAAACACCCTTAGCATCTCAAATATTCTTTCCCTTTGTAAAGGTCTAACCATGCCTTCTTTTGATATTGTTTCTGAATTAGAGTTATTTGAAGTCAATCATGCTGTACAAAATACAGAAAAAGAGATTGCAACACGTTTTGACTTCCGCGGACAAGACGTTTCAATTGAGTTAAATGAAAAAAATAAAGAAATCAAAATCTCAACTGAAAGTGACTTTCAATGTGAACAAGTCTATACCATGCTTGAAAATCACTTCTATAAACGTAAGATTGATGTACAAGCTTTAGATCCACAAAAAGCCACTGCTTCTGGTAAAAATGTAGTCCAAGTGATCAAGCTGAAAGATGGACTTGACTCAGATACCGCAAAAAAAATTAATAAAGCCATTAAAGAAAGTGGTATCAAAGCGCAATCTTCTATCCAAGGAGACAAAATCCGTGTCACAGATAAAAAGCGCGATACATTGCAACAAGTCATGAACTTTTTACGTGAACAACAATTTGGTCTACCACTTCAATTTAATAATTTCAAAGACTAAGCATTAGGTTCATTATGGCAAAAGATAACCGTCTTTATACGCTGGTTAAAACCACTTCTAAATTTCCAAAAAGTATCCGTAGTACGCTATGGAGTAAAGCTTTTGGTCGTGTTGTTCCTATGGTTGGAACAGCAAATATTCGTTATTTAGAAGTTGATAAAGACCATGTCACTGTGCGTATTGAAAACCAACGTAATATGCAAAATCATATTAAAGGGGTTCACGCAGCAGCAATGGCGTTATTAGCAGAAACTGCAACGGGCTTTTTAACGGGCTTACATATCCCAGATGATCGTATCTTGTTAATTAAATCATTGCATGTTGACTATTTAAAAGTTGCTCAAGGCGGTTTAACAGCAACTGCAACATTATCAGCAGAGCAACAAAAGTTTATTGCGGATAATGATAAAGGCGAATTATTAATTCCTGTGACCGTCATTGACGATTCTGGTAACGAACCAATTCAATGTCAGATGCTTTGGGCTTGGCTACCAAAACGTAAAAAATAGTCTTAGATTGAAGATAAAGCCCAATTCAATTTGGGCTTTATTGTTTTATGAGCTTGCTAAAAAATCTTGCTTAATTTGTTCTGAGATTTGTCGTTTATTACCATTCACGTCAACAGCAACAAATGTAAAAACACCTTGAGTAACTCGAATCGGATCACGCGAATTGTCGTGACTATTCCATACCTCGATTTGCACCTGTACGGAAGTATTTCCGACTTTCAAAATTTTAGTATAGCAACTAATCACATTTCCAACCTTAACAGGCACAAGGAAGGTCATTTCATTAATTGCAATTGTTGCACATCGTCCCTTGCTCAAACGCTCAACATGAATCGCTCCTGCGAGATCCATCTGTGAAACAATCCATCCTCCAAATACATCACCACTCCAATTAGTATCTGCTGGCATAGCAATATTCTGTAAGGATAAAACCCCTTCTGGATGATTTGAACGTTCAGTCATGTTAATGTCCTTGATGTTGCTGTAATTGCTGATTTAACCATTGCTGTAACTCTGGTGTACGTAATGCACCACTTATTCTGGCCAATTCAGTCGTCTTATTCATTAAGACCAAAGTCGGAATACTGCGGACATTAAATGCAGCACTTAAACGCGGGTTTGCTTCAGTATCAATTTTAGCAAACACGACGTGAGGATTATGTTTGGCAACCTCAGCAAAATGAGGTGCCATCATTTTACAAGGATTACACCATTCTGCCCAAAGATCGATGAGTACAGGTAAATCTGAATGACTAATGAAATGGCTAAAATTTTGTTCATTTAATTCAATTGGCGCTAACCTTAATAATGGTTGATGGCATTGCCCACAGTTGGGATGAACTGCTAATTTTTCTTCAGGTACACGATTTTTTGCACCACAGGATGCACAGACAATGATCATTTACATCACTCCGATATGTTGATGTAAAAATTCTAATTGGGTTGTGACTGCTTTTTCAAACCAAGAACCGTGATAAATATCAAAATGTTTCATTTCCCACTCATGATAGCTTACAAATGGTGCAATATTTGTAGCAGCTTCACGACTAGATTCAATTGGAATCAAAGAATCATGTTTCGCAGCAATAAATAAAACAGGGATATTAATTTTGCGTACAAATTGAATCGGACGATAGCGCATTAAATTAAAAAATACACGTGCAGGAACTTCACCACTCCAATAATAGTCAGGATTTACAATCGAATGATAACCATAATAACTATCAGAGGTCGGTAAAAAGCATAGTTTATGCTGATCTACAACTGGCAAAGTTTTAGGTACTAAGCCCATCTTAGACCCCATGTAATCCTGACTAGAACGCTTTAAAGCTTCTGGATAACGTTGTAATGGGTATAATTTTGCTGTTTCAGCCCCATCTACATAAGGCACTTGTACCATCACGGCCTGAATATTTTTAAGGTCAGTAGCTAAACTAAGCGCATATCCACCACTTAGTGAGGTTCCCCATAAAATAATACGTCGACTATCAATTAATTTACAATTCGAAGCATATTGAACAATGGTTTTCCAATCATCTAATTGAGCACCGAGTGAAACCAATTCACGCGGTTTTCCTGTGCTTCCGCCCCAATAGCGATAATCAAATAAAATGACAGCATAGCCAGCTTTAGCGAAACGTTGTGCATACTGAACTAATTTAAATTGGCGTAATCCAGCAAATCCATGTGCCATAAGAATTACAGCAGGTTTAATATTGGTCTTTGGTAGGTAGAAATCTGCTGCTATGGTTTCTTCGCCACTAGGAACATACAACGGCTCAACTGTGTAGGTGTGCATGCGCGCTCCAATGCTTTATCTTATTACTTATCATCATTTATTTGCTACAGACATTTAAACTCAAGATCAAGCTTAATGCTATGATAGAGCATAAAATGTTTTGTTTATTTTTGGAGTGACAAGATGTCAGAAAATGTTGGTTTTGCAGGTCAAATCGGCCCTGAGCATGTGGATCAAGTTGTCGAAAAAGGCTTCAAATCTATTATTAATAATCGTCCAGACATGGAAGGTGGTTCTGAACAACCTACAAGCGCACAGATTGAAGAATCAGCTCGTAATGCTGGCCTAGATTATGTTTACCAACCAGTTGTTGCAGGTGAAATCACGGAGTTAGATGTTCGCACATTTGCTAATCACTATAACGAACTACCAAAACCTATTTTAATGTTTTGTCGTACAGGTAATCGCTCTAATAATCTATACCAATTAGCGAAGCAGATGGATTTGTTGGATGATTGAATATTTGGAGATATCCAACATAATTTACATAATACTGAATTAAGAAATTAGCAAAAAATAGGCCCTTATTCATATTATGGGTCTATTTGATTTTTCGATTTTAGACAAAAGAGTTAATTTCAGCCAATATAATTAACAATAGATTTAAAGCTTATATCATTTGATATTTCTTTATGAGATTAAAAATACTTTCCTATAAACTGCTGTAAATCAATCCTTCAAAATAAAATGCTCAATCAAGTTGATTGAGCATTTTATTTAAATAAAAAATTTCTAAATTATTTGTAATTACTACAAGTACTAATATCTGTACCGAATGGACTAGTTTGATCTGGTCTCCATTTGCCAGTATCATCATCTACATCATCCGCTGCAACAGGAGGTACAAAGGATAAAGCCATAGTATTATCTTTGGTTGATACCGTAGTAGATGCATTTAAATTAACACGTAGCCAATTTGAATAATTCTTACCATAACGTACTTTAAAATCAAACTTACCTTGTGAATCAGTAATAAAGGTTGCTTTAGTTCCAAGTGGCGCATTATTCACACTTAGAATAGCAAGGTTACTTGCATACTCATTAGATGGACACTCAACAAAAGTGGTAATTCGTTTTGGAAGGTTATTCTCATAAATAGTATAATCACGAGACCAACGCAAAATACCTAACCATGACCACATACCATCACTTGTTTGTGCGTAGGTATAATCGCGTACCCAATTAAATTGCCCTTTCATAAAACTTACAAGTTCTAATGAAATACTAATTTTTTGGTTTGGAATTGGATTCCCTGCTGTATCTACAACAGATGCAGAGAAATCTTTATTATAGTATGTATTATTATCTGGATCTGTAGCAACTAAATGGTTTTGTGAAATTGTGATATAGGCAGATTGAGTTGCAACGGTTAATTTCAAAGTTGGTGAATATACTGGTTCTTGTACTTTTGCATCGCCAGCTGAAGCATTAATCTCTACGCCACCACCTAATGTCTGAGCAGCACCAGCAGTATAAATCACTGTTGCACGACCAGCACTATCAGTAATAGCTGTTGGTTGAGAAATCTGTCCCGTTGAAGAAGTATCTTTTATAATATTAAAAGATACTTCTGTATCAGGAATTGGAGAACCATTTTTGTCTTTAACTAAAGCAATAACCTTAGTATTTGCCCCTGGAGCTAAAACACTAGACTCAGACTGTATCGAAATCATAGCAGGTACGCCAGGACTTACTCTTTGAGCAACATAAATAACATTTGTACCAAATGTCGCTGATATCGTAGCTATTGAGGCTACAGCACCTGAGAAAGTAGTAGTAGCATCACCGACCCACATACCATTTTCTTGTCTAATATTAGTAATGGCAACTTGAGGAGTAACTGTGCCATTTGTAGTTGCAAATTTAACAGTTTTTCCACTTAATTCTGCTTGAGTAGCTGCACTTACTTTGAAAGTAAGAAGCTTAGGTATATCAACACCAACTGGATTTGTATTTGAAGTTAACTGTAATGCATTATTTGCAACATTTGCAGTTAAAACAACAGCATCAGTTGTCAAAATATTTGTAACTGTTTGATTGGAACCTTCAACTGTCAATTTACCAAGTAAACTCAATTTATGATTTGTTGAATTTAAAACAGTAGTATAAGGGACTTTAAAAATAGCACGGCCATTTAGATCTGTTGAAATCACATCTGAAACAGTTTTTCCTGATGCATCAACTAAACTTGCTTTAGCTCCGCTTAATGGTTTACCAACTGCATCCAATCCAATTAATGTAATATTAGCAGTAGCCCCTTCCTCTAATAAATTCATATCTGAAGAAATAGTAATAGCAGTTCCATTCACAGGAATAGCTAATTCTTGTTTTGTTTGACCAGATGTTACAACAACAGTAATTGTTCTGTTCATTTGTTGATTAAGTGTTGTATTCACTAAAGATAACGTTGTTTTAGTTAATCCATTCTCATCACTCACAAGATTACTTTTAGTACTCAAACTTGCGCCAGAATTCTCAGCATCTTTAATTTCAATTTTGACATTTGCTTTAGGTATAATACCGCCTGTCTTATCCAATGTACGAATTGTCAAATCCAAGCTATCTTGACCACCCGCATTAAGACTACTTTTACTTTGACCTACAGATAAGATTTCAGCAGATACCTGTGTTGATGTATTTGTATTATCGGTATTAGAAGATCCACTATTTGTATCAAAATAGCCTCCCCCACCACCACAACTCGCTAACATTACTGACATAGTAATCGCTGACAACTTTAGAGTAAGCTGTTTTTTATTCATCATCATTCCTTTATATCCCCAATCTAACCTAAAAACAGGATAAGATTTTTAATTATAAAAATATGCCTAATGAAATCACAATCTAGCTTTTATGTAAATATACTTTATCTTCAAGTAAAAAATATAAAAGAGAACTTATTCAAACTATTTTCTTGAAACGAGATTTTCACTAAATTTTAAGATTTAAATTTTTATAATTCGCTTAATTCTAGGACCTAATTCAAAAAATGAATTACTTAATATTCATCAATTAAAGGTATTACAACTTTTTGATATTTCCTTTCCGGAATAAATAAAAAACACCCCTAACCGTTAGGTTAGGGGTGTTTAGATTTAAAAGCTGGCGATGACTTACTCTCACATGGCAAGTGCCACACTACCATCAGCGCTAAGAGGTTTCACTTCTGAGTTCGGGAAGGGATCAGGTGGTTCACTCTTGCTATTGT